>NZ_JALBYS010000012.1:0-115942 GCF_022678525.1 Serratia sp. PGPR-27
ACAACGGCATCGCGGAAAGCGGCGGCGCAGCGGCGCTGCGCGGCGACAAGCAGCATACCGACGCGACGGTGTCGACGCTGGGGCTGCGCGCGGACACCGCGTGGCAGGTGAGCCCGGGCACGACGGTGGCGCTGCGCAGCGAGCTGGGGTGGCAACACCAGTACGGCGGGCTGGAGCGTGGCACCGGGCTGCGGTTCAACGGCGGCAACGCGCCGTTCGTGGTGGACAGCGTGCCGGTGTCGCGCGACGGCATGGTGCTGAAGGCGGGGGCGGAAGTGGCGGTGAACGAGAACGCCTCGCTGTCGCTGGGCTACGGCGGGCTGCTGTCGCAGAACCATCAGGACAACAGCGTCAACGCCGGTTTCACCTGGCGCTTCTAAGCCAAGCGGTCATTACAAGGGTCAACGGAGCCGGCATGCCGGCTCCGTTTTTATTTGCGGCTGTGGGGTGAGAACGTATGATGGCCGGCTCCAGGGCAATAAAAAACCGGGACCCTGACGGATCCCGGCTTAAAAGTGGGTAAAACAGATTAGCGCTAAAGGCTCAAGCCCCGTTTTGCTTATGCAGTCCAAGCGATGTGAGCATCGTCTCAGTAGCGGCAACGGAACAAATTTTCCCTGGTGTTACTATGGTTATTATTAAAAATCGTGCTGGTGTTATTTTTTATAGTGTATTGCTGTATGTCTCTTTTGATACCATGTTTGACGATACAACATGGTATGTCAAGCAACGTTTTTAACGCATAATTGCATGGGATGCTAGTTTTAGGTGTGGCTTTTTCAGCAGAAATAATCAAAACGACTGATAAATCAGTAAAAAAAATCGAAGGAACAAATGGATAACAATCATCAAAAATTCGATTCACAGTCGATTGCCAATCGGGTCAGGGAGCTGTTTTTACATTACGGGATTGGAAAACGTCAGCATGCCCGCGAACTCAGCCGCATCTTGGATCTGAGTTTTTCACATGCGCACCGCAAATTGAAAGGGCAAAGCCCCTGGACGCTGGAACAGATCAACAGCGTCGCGGCCGCGTTGGGAGAAACGCCGGCGGCGATCGCCGATTTGAGCGCCGAACACGAGACGACCGAGCCAAACATGGCGCGTGATGCCATCTTTTTCGTGGCGGGGGTGGCGATGCCTTGCGTCGGGCACATTGGCGATGAACTTTCTGCCGGGCGGCCGGCGGAGTTTGTGGCGCTGCGTGTGGAGGGGCAATGGCATATCTATCGCGCCGAAGAGGCGCCGGCAGGTCTGCGTTACGGCGTCGAACTGATAGAAATCCGGCCCGGCTACGGCGATGACGAGCGGTTGAGCATCGCGGTATTGGACGATTCGCATCAGGCGGCCGATGAGCTGGCCAAGTACCTCGGCGGCTGCGGTTTCAACGCAGTGGCGTTTTACGATGTCGACAGCTTCTGCCAGGCGTTGCAGCAAAGCCTGTTCGACGGTTACGTGGTGGACTGGCTGATCGGTGAGGAAACGGCGGATCGCTGTATCGCCACCATCCGCGCCTCCGACAACCCGGACGCGCCGGTACTGGTGCTGACCGGCGAACTGGGCACCGACCGACGCGAGTCGGAGATCGCTCAGGCGATGCGCGAGTACGATGTGCTCGGTCCTTATGAAAAACCGGTGCGGCTCCATGTGATCGAAGCCGCACTGCAACGCTGTTTTAATCTTTAGCGGGGAACACCTCGGCCAGTGCGCTCGACAGCGCATCCAGCCGAACCGGTTTCATCAGGTAGTTATCGAACAGGGCGCGCTGATCCGCCGTCAGCTGCTCCGGCGTATAGGCGCTGATGCCGATGATTGGCACATGGCGGTTGGGGCCGCGACGATTGCGCAGCTGCCTGGCCAGGGCGGCGCCGTCGATGCCCGGCATCTGCAGATCCAGCAACAGCGCGTCGTAAGGGCGTCTGAGCAGCTTCTGCAACGCGCGCTCCGGCGAGTCGCACAGTTCGTGCTGGTAGCCCAGTTTGTCCAGCAACGCCGCAAAGGCGTCACCCACCGACTTGTTGTCATCCACCACCAGCACCTGCTGCGGCTTTTGCTGCAGGGGGGCATTGGCGGCGGCGGGCTCGTCGGCGCGCTCTTCTTCACTGATCTGCACCGGAATGCTGACGATAAAGGTGCTGCCCTTCTTGATTTCGCTGTACACCGTGATGGTGCCGTTGAGCAGCGTCACCAGGCCGTGTACGATCGCCAACCCCATCCCCACGCCGGCATATTGCTTGGTATGCGACTGATCCAACTGGGTAAAGGGTTTGAAGATCTGATCGAGCTGGTCTTTTTCGATACCGATGCCGGTGTCGGTCACTTCGATAATCAGCGAACTGCCGCCGGGTTGACGGCGCAGGCAGCTGTGCAGCGTAATGCTGCCGCTTTCGGTGTATTTGTAGGCGTTGGTCAGCAGGTTAACGATAATCTGCCGGATGCGCAGCGGATCGGAGTGCACCAACAGGTGGCTGCACTCCACTTCGCAGCTCAGTTTGACCTGCTCTTTGCGGGTCAGGGTGGCGATTTCATTAGCGGTTTCCGCGATCAGCTTCTGCGCGTCGAACGGCACGATGCGCAATTCCATCATGCCGCTGTCGAGGTGCGCGTAGTCGGTCAGATCCTTCATCTGGCTTTCGATTTGCTGCGCGGCGGTCTCCAGCCGCTGGAAAGTGTCCGCATGCTCCGCCGACACCCGGGTGTTCACCAGCACGTCGATGGCCGACATCACGCTCTGCAATGAGGTGCGCAGCTCGTGGCCGATGGCGCCGAGGAAGGCGTTTTTGGTGCGTGTCGCTTTCTCCGCCTCAATGGCCTTGGCCTGCTGGCGAATGGTCAGCCGCTGCTGGCGGAACACGATCAGGGTGATGGCGATCAGCGCGATCACCGAGAACATGACGATCACCAGCCCATAGAAAATGATGTGCCGTTTCTCGATGTAGTCCTCATAGGCGGCGGTGCGCTGCTTCACCTCGGCGTGGTCGGTCAGGTTGGCCATTTCGATGGCGTAAGGCTTGATGGCCTTCATGGCCGCGAAAACCTGGCTGAAGTCGATTTTCGGGTTATCCAGTAGTTTATCGATGCGATCCATCTGCAGGCGCATCTGCTTGACCACTTCCGGGTAGCCCGGCTCGGCGTACAGCGGTTGCGTGGATTCGGAGACGGTTTCCAGCACGTAAAAGCGCGAATAGAGGATTTCGAACCGCAGCCGCAGGTTGTCGCTGTCCACCTGCGGCGCATGGCTCTGCTGCTCGACGAACGTGTCGAACTCCGCCAGCTTGATGGAGAACTTGGCGATCGACCAGGAGTAATTCTCCTGCGTGCCGGCGATGGCATACAGCCCTTTCTTCGACAGGGTGGCGCTGTAGTAATAGAGCGTGACGGTCGAAGCCACTAAAAACAGCGCGGCAAAGATGGCCGGGATCGCCAGCCTGCTGCCGTTCTTAAAGGTCGTCAGCTTCATTTGATCACGATCCTGTCGACTTGCCAGATAAAGCGTGAATTGTACAACGGCGAGTTCAGTTCAGGCCCGGCGGCGTCGCGCGGGTAAACCAGGAACAGCGGGCCGAAGTTTCTGAGCTTCAGCATTTCCCCGTCCATCTTGTAGGCCAGGATCATGTTGTATTTCTTGACGTCGGACAGCGGCACGTCGATGTAATAATCGTTCAGCGCATAGAAAGTCAGCGTCTCGCCCTTAGCGCCGACGCGCTCCAGGATATCGGCCACCGAAATCCCTTCAAATTTTCTCTGCGGCGTCCAGGAGGTGGAGGTGGTGATGCTGCGCACCGGCATCGCCAACAGCTGCTTATCGGTGAACAGATAGCTTTTTTTGACCGGGTCGGTCACGTTGTCGATCTTGCCCGCCACTTCCAGGGTAAAGCTGAGCGCGCTGCTCTGGGCGATAATCAGGGCCACGCAGGCCATCGCAAGGGTTTTGCATAGTTTGAACAGCATCGGCGTTCTCCAGAGGCGCGGGGAGGTTTGTATCAGTCCCGCTAATTTATCAGGCAGAATAATGGCAGAAAAAGCAGGCGGGTGCGAAGGGAATAGTAAACCGCACAAAAAGAACAGTCCTGGGCCGGTCGGCCTGTACGCGTAACCTTTCTCTTCCGTTTGTCAGCCGTTTCGATGCGCTTTCAACAGCTGCGCCAGCTGCGTCAGGCCTGCCGTTAGCTCGTCCGGCGAGGGGGAACCCAGGCACAGGCGAATGCCCGTCGCACGTTCGTCGCGGTCTACCATCACGGTGTCCGGCGGCGTCACCTTTACGTTGGCCAATGCGGCGGCGGCGGCCACAGACTCGGCGGTTTCGCGCGGCATCGGCAGCCAGACATGATAAGCGTCGGGATGCGATACGCATTCGTCGACATCAAATATCGAGGTGGCCAGATGCACTCTTCGCTGAGCCTCATGACGCAACGCTTGCGGTATCGTCTCGATCGCGCCGCTGGCCAGCCACTCCTCCACCACAGCGCAAGACAGTGGCGAAGGCGCGAAAGGAAGATCTTGCAAGGCTTCTTCCGCCGCAGTTTGCATGCCGGGCGGCAGAGTCAGCATGCCGATCCGCAATCCCGGGCCGAGCGTTTTCGACAGGCCATTGACATGGAACACCCGCTCGGGCGCCAGAGCCGCGAGCGCAGGCGCCGCTGAATGCCCCAGCGCATACATGCCATCCTCGATGATCCAGACATTCGCCCGCCGGCATATCTCGACGATAGCCTGCCTGCGCTCGGCGCTCATGGTGGCGGTTGTCGGATTATGCAGCGTCGGCGTCAGATAGACAGCGGTATGGCCGGAGGAGACACGCTCGAGCGCACTCGCCAGCGCCTGCGGCACTATGCCTTGCGCATCGATCTCCACGCCGATCAGGCGATGGCCTTTACGTCGGGCCAGCGCGATCGCGCCGGGGTAGGTGAGTCTCTCCGTCAGTATCGTGCCGCGTGGCCCGCAGGCCAGGTCAAACGCCAGCGAAATCGCCTGACGGGCATTGCTGGTCAGCGCCAGGTGCGACGGATCGATCGTGACGCCGGCGTTTTCCAGCCAGCGGGTCAACAAACGCCGGTGCTCCAGATGCCCGGTCGGAGGGGAATAGAAGTTCAGATGGTCCGCATCCATTTTCCGCGCAATGCCGGCCAGCGTGCGCGCCAGCAAACGATCGGTAAGCATCGCCGGCGGCGCATTGGATGAAAGATCGATTTCGCGTTTTTCACGGGCGCGGCGGATCGCCACGAACATCCCGCGGCCTTTCACGCTGCGCACCAACCCACGCCGCTCCAGGATGGCATAGGCTTTGGTCACCGTGCCCAGACCGATCGCCAATTGCCAGGCGAGCGTACGGTGGGCCGGCAAACGATCGCCCCCTTGCAGCTTGCCCTCGATAATGTCGTCAGCCAACGCCAACACCAGCCGTTCGACGGTAGTGGCTTCCACATTGGCCAGGCGGGGCTGCCAGGGGGATTGAAGCCGCATATTCGCTCTCCGGAGAAAGAATATAGTGTCACGTGACACTATTTAAATAGGCGAAAAGTGTAACACATACTATGTTGGTGAGGAGTCCCGGCGTTTTCAACTACGGCTCGGCCGTAAGGCGGGTCAGCGGAGTTTTTCCATGATGGTCAGTCAGCTTGCGTTGGTTTACGGCGCCTATCTCCTCGCAACTGCCAGCCCCGGCCCCAGCAACATGGCGATCATGGGCGTGGCGATGCGTGACGGCCGCAGGCCCGCGTTGGTGCTGGCCGCTGGGGTGGTGACCGGATCGCTGTGCTGGGCGATGTTGGCCGCGACCGGCCTTTCCGCCGTGTTGGCCACGTATGCGCAGGCGCTGTGGACCATCAAGATCGTTGGCGGCGTGTATATGCTGTATCTGGCGCTGCGCGCCGGCCGATCCGCATTACGGGCGTCTCCCGTTACGACAGGCATAGCGGCAGGGGATAGCGCGCGATCTTATCAGAGGTTGTATCGGCAGGGCGTGCTGATGCATCTCGGCAATCCCAAGGCCATCATGTCCTGGATGGCGATCATGTCGCTGGGATTGCGGCAAGGCGCGCCTGAGCAGGTTTTACCGGCAATTATTGGCGGTTGCGCGCTGCTCGGCGTGACGATTTTCGGGGGGTATGCCCTGCTGTTCTCAACGTCGCCGATGATCGCGTTTTACACCCGGGTGAGGCGCTGGATTGAAGGAACGCTTGCGCTGCTGTTCGCTTTGGCGGGCCTGGAGCTGTTGATATCGCGGGGGTAATGAACGCCCGGCGTTAACCTGAGGAGAGAAGCGATGGTTTTTGGCATGCAGATGGTGGATGTCTTTGGCGCCGGGCCACTCGCCGGCAATCCGTTGGCGGTGATTACGGGCGCCGGAGCGTTGTCTACGGAGGACATGCAGCGCTTGACACGTTGGTTCAACCTGTCGGAAACGGCCTTTTTACTGCCGCCTATGCACTCACAGGCGGATTACCGGGTGCGAATATTCACGCTGGATCGTGAAATGCCGTTTGCCGGGCACCCGACGCTCGGCAGTTGCCATGCCTGGCTCACTGCGGGCGGTACGCCGCGTAATGACGCGGAGATCATCCAGGAGTGCGGGGCGGGCTTGGTGAGCATTCGCCGCGAGGGCGGACGGCTGTGTTTTGCCGCGCCGCCGTTGATTCGCTCCGGGGCGCCGTCAGAAGCGGCGTTGGCCGACGCGCTGCGGTTTTTGGGGATCGCGCCTGAGGAGGCGCTCGATGCCGCCTGGATCGATAACGGTCCGGGGTGGCTGGGGATCCGGCTGGCCAGCGCCGAGCGGGTGCTTTCCCTGACGCCGGCGAGAAGCTGGCCGCGCAGAGTGGACATTGGCGTCGTCGGCCCACATGCCGATGGTGACGCAGCCTTCGAGGTGCGCGCTTTTTTGAGCGATCACCTTGGCGCTATCGTCGAAGATCCGGTCACCGGCAGCCTCAATGCCTCGCTGGCTCAGTGGCTGTTTGCAAGCGGCGTGGTCAGCGGCGGCTATATCGCCGCTCAGGGCCGCTGCCGTGGGCGCAACGGGCGCGTGCATGTCACCCGCGACGAGAGCGGCCGGATTTGGGTGGGGGGCAATACGCGCACTCAGGTCGAAGGTCGGCTGCATGGGATTGGCACGGCGTAGAACGCGCCGCTGCACCCGCGTGCGGCTGAACGGAATATCGATTTTCATCCGATAAGGAGTGAACAGTATGTCTGCAACGGCCATCGATACCTTGAAAATGTTGGTGCGTTACAAAGCCTGGGCGAATGCCTTGACCTTTGACTGCGTGGCGGCCTTGCCGGAGGGCGAAGCGCTGCGGCCGCGCCCGACCCGTTTCGGCAATATGGTGCATACCTTGAATCACGTGTACGTGGTGGACGATATCTTCAGGCACCATCTGCAAGGCCGCAAGCATGGCTACCTCGCGCGCAACACCGAGCAAACGCCTGCGCTTGACTCTCTGCGGTGTGCGGTGGAGGAAATGGACCGCTGGTATATCGAACAGGTGGACAACTGGTCGCCCGAGGCGCTGGCGCAGGTGGTGCATTTCGAGTTCGTCGGCGGGGGGGAAGGCCGCATGACGCGCCAGGAAATCGTGCTGCATGTCGTCAACCACGCGACCTATCATCGCGGTTTTGTCGGCGATATGCTCTATCAGGTGCCCTTTGCTGCACCGGCGAACGATTTGCCGGTGTTTCTTCGCGATCATTACCGCCGGGCGCCGTGAGGCGAGCGGGATAAATAAAAAAGCCAGACACTTTCGCGCCTGGCCTGTTACGCGCCGGAACCCGGCGAAGTTGCGCCTCAGCGCATGGTGACGAACTCTTCCGCCGCAGTCGGGTGGATCGCCACGGTGTTGTCGAAGTCCTTCTTGGTGGCGCCCATCTTCACCGCCACCGCGAAGCCCTGCAGGATCTCGTCCATGCCGAAGCCGATGCCGTGCAGGCCGACGATTTTCTCTTCTTTACCCGCGCACACCAGCTTCATGCGGCACGGCTGGCGGTGCTGCGTCACGGCGCTGTACATGGCGGTGAAGGAGGATTTGTACACCTTCACGTTGTCCGCGCCGAACTTCTCGATGGCTTCCGGCTCGGTCAGGCCGACGGTGCCGATCGGCGGGTGGCTGAACACCACGGTGGCGATGTTGCTGTAGTCCAGGTGTTCGTCCGGCTTGTTGTTGAACAGGCGCTCGGACAGACGGCGGCCGGCGGCCACGGCGACCGGGGTCAGCTCTACCGCGCCGGTGTTGTCACCCACCGCGTAGATGCCTTTGACGTTGGTGTTCTGGAACTTATCGACGTCGATGTAGCCTTTCTCATTGGTTTTCACCCCGGTAACGCCGAGGTTCAGGTTGTCGGTCGCCGGTTCGCGGCCGATGGCCCAGATCAGGCAGTCGACGGTGAATGCTTTGCCGTTTTCCAGCTGCAGCGTCAGGCTGCCGTCGGCGTTCTTGACGATCGCTTTCGGCACCGATTCGGTGTGCAGGCTCGGCCCTTCGGTGTTCATCACTTCCACCAGGGTTTCGACGATCATCGGATCGAAGCTGCGCAGCGGCGCGTGCTTGCGCACGAACAGGTGCGTTTCCGCGCCCAGCGCGTTCAGCACGCCGGCGATTTCCACGGCGATATAGCCGGCGCCCACCACGGCGACGCGTTTCGGCATGGCGTCCAACTCAAAGAAGCCGTCGGAGTCGATGCCGTATTCGGCACCCGGAATGGCCGGATGGCTCGGGCGGCCGCCGGTGGCGATCAGGATGTGGTCGGCGGTGATGGTCTCGCCGTTCACTTCCACGGTGTGCGCATCCACGAAGCGCGCGAAGCCTTTGATCACGTCGACCTTGTTCTTGCCCAGCACGTTATCGTAGGAGTTGTGGATGCGATCGATATAGGCGGTGCGGTTGGCGACCAACTTTTTCCAGTCGAAGGCGTTGACGGTGGTGTCGAAGCCGTAGTCCGGGCCGTACTGATGGATGGCCTCGGCGATTTGCGCCGCGTGCCACATGACTTTTTTCGGTACACAACCCACGTTTACACAGGTGCCGCCCAGCTCTTTGGCTTCAATCAGCGCACACTTTTGGCCGTACATGGCTGCCCGGTTGATCGATGCGATACCGCCGCTGCCGCCGCCAATTGCTAGATAATCGTAATGTTTCGTCATCTGGGATTTCCATGAGTTGTGAATTTGAAGAGGGTAAGAGTTTAACGCCTGACCGGGGTTTGTCGCAAAGATTGCGTCGATGGCTGCGATAGGCGGACGCAGAGCGCGGCAAACCGCGCCCTGATGGGGATTATTCCGGTACCACCCAGTTCACCAGATGGTGGCCGATGCCCGACGGCACCAGCACCTTGTGCAGCCACGGCAGCACGTTCTTCATCTGCTGTTCCAGCTTCCACGGCGGGTTGATGACGATCATGCCGGAGGCGGTCATGCCGCGCTGATCGCTGTCGGGTTTCACCGCCAGTTCGATCTGCAGAATGCGGCGAATGCCGGTGGCTTCCAGATCGCGCAGCATGCGTTTGATCTGCTGGCGCATCACCACCGGGTACCACAGCGCGTAAGTGCCGGTGGCGAAACGCTTGTAGCCTTCCTGAATGCCTTTGACCACGTCCTGGTAATCGGTCTTCATTTCATACGGCGGGTCCATCAGGATCAGGCCGCGGCGCGACAGGGGCGGCAGCTGGGATTTCAGCTGCTGATAGCCGTCGGCGCGCTGCACTTTGGCGCGCTCGTCTTTCTGGAATTCGCTGCGCAGCAGCGGGTAGTCGCTCGGGTGCAGCTCGGTCAGGTGAATTTTATCCTGCGGGCGCAGCAGCTGGCGGGCGATCAGCGGCGAGCCGGGATAGTAGCGCAGCGTGCCGGAACGGTTGAAGTTGTGCACCACGCTCATGTAGGCCGCCAGCTCTTCCGGCAGATCGTCGCGTTGCCACAGCAAACCGATGCCTTCCAGGTATTCGCCGGTGCGCTCGGCGTGTTCGCCGCTGAGCTGATAACGACCCGCGCCCGAGTGGGTATCCAGATACAGGAACGGCTTCTCTTTTTCCTTCAGCGACTCGATGATCAGGCTCTGAACGGTGTGCTTGAGCACGTCGGCGTGGTTGCCGGCGTGGAAACTGTGGCGATAACTTAACATGACGGGTGGCGGTTCCTTGTGCTCCGCAGGCGGAGCATTCAATGCAATAAGGCTTATAATCTGCACAGTATAAACTGTCTGGCCGGGAAAAACCGGACTCCGTTGCCGCAGACGTTAACAGAAAGGGACAGGACGATGAGCAAACAGGCGATTTTGGCGAATTACCCCGACGCGGCGCGCTGGGCGTTCGGCGACGGCCCCGCGTTAGCCGACGAACTGCTGGGATTGGTGCTGAGCGGGGATAAAACCGCCACCTGCAGTTCCTATGCGAGCTATCGTCGGGAACAAACCCCGCGGATCGGCGATTACAGCATCGTTCTCGATGGCCGCGGCGAACCGGCCTGCGTGATCAGAACCCTGGCGCTGCGCCTGGTGCGCTACGATCGGGTGACCGCCGAGATGGCGGCCAAAGAGGGTGAAGGCGACAAAAGCCTGGCGTTTTGGCGCCAGGGGCATCAGGCGTTCTTTACCCGCGAGGGGAGCTTTGCGCCGGACATGTGGCTGGTGTTCGAAGAGTTCGAACGGGTTGAAACGCTGTGAATCACAAGGAGAAAGGATGAGCTGCATTTTTTGCGACATCGTGGCGGGCAAGGCGCCATGCCATAAAATCTGGGAAGACGACGACCATCTGGCGTTCCTGTCCATCTTTCCCAACACCGACGGTTTCAGCGTGGTGATCCCCAAGGCGCACCACCCGAGCTACGCCTTTGACCTGCCGGACGAGGTGCTGAGCGCGTTGATGCTGGCGACCAAGCGGGTGGCGAAGCAGCTGGATCGCGCGTTCGACGACGTCGGCCGCTGCGGCATGGTGTTCGAGGGCTACGGCGTCGACCATGTGCATGCCAAACTGATCCCGCTGCACGGCACCGCATCGCTGGAACAGTGGCGGCCGATCGAATCGACCTCGCCGAAGTTTTTCGAACGTTATGAGGGCTATATCTCCTCCCACGATGCGGCGCGCGCCGACGACCAACAGCTGGCGGCGCTGGCCGCCCGCATCCGCCAAAGCGCCATTTAAGGCACGAACGATCAACGCCGGGCATTGATTTTCCTGCTGTCTGGCTCCATGTTAGAGATTCATACGCATTTTAAGGCTCGCCCGTGCGGCGGGCCCAACGCTAATCAGGACTGCCCTATGACAAATCCGCTGCTGACCCCGTTTTCCCTGCCGCCTTTCTCGGCGATCCGCCCTGAAGATATCGTGCCAGCGGTGCAATCCGCGCTGGCGGACTGCCGCGCCGCGGTAGAGCGCGTGGTCGCGCAGCCGGGCCCGTTCACCTGGGACAATCTGTGTCAGCCGTTGGCGGAGTCGGACGATCGCCTGTCGCGCATCTGGTCGCCGATCGGGCACCTGAACTCGGTGAAAAACAGCCCGGAGCTGCGCACCGCCTATGAGCAGGCGTTGCCGCTGCTGTCCGAGTACGGCACCTGGGTCGGCCAGCACGAAGGGCTGTACCAGGCCTACCGCAGCCTGAAAGAGGGCGCGGCGTTCGAGGCGCTGAGCGTGCCGCAGCGCAAGGCGGTGGACAACGCGCTGCGCGATTTCGAACTGTCGGGCATCGGCCTGTCGGCGGATAAACAGCAGCGCTACGGCGAGATCGTCGCGCGCCTGTCCGAACTGGGTTCCACCTACAGCAATAACGTGCTCGACGCCACCATGGGCTGGAGCAAACTGATTACCGACGAAGCCGAGCTGAGCGGCCTGCCGGAAAGCGCCCTGGCACAGGCGCAGGCGATGGCGCAGGCCAAAGAGCAAGACGGCTGGTTGCTGACGCTGGACATGCCGAGCTACCTGCCGGTGCTGACCTACGCCGACAACCGCGCGCTGCGCGAAGAGATGTACCGCGCCTTCGCCACTCGCGCCTCCGATCAGGGGCCGAACGCCGGCAAATGGGACAATAGCGAAGTGATGGCGGAAACGCTGGCGCTGCGCCACGAGCTGGCTCAGCTGCTGGGCTTCGATACCTACGCCGACAAGTCGCTGGCGACCAAAATGGCGGAGAGCCCGGAGCAGGTGATCGGCTTCCTGAGCGATCTGGCCAAGCGCGCCCGCCCGCAGGCCGAGCAAGAGCTGGCGCAGCTGCGCGCCTTCGCCAAACAGCACTATGGCGTGGACGAGCTCGAAGCCTGGGATATCACCTATTACGGCGAAAAACAGAAGCAGCATCTGTTCTCCATCAGCGACGAGCAGCTGCGCCCGTACTTCCCGGAGCAGCGGGTGGTGGAAGGGCTGTTCGAAGTGGTGAAACGCATCTACGGCATCACAGCCAAAGAGCGTAAAGACGTCGAGACCTGGCATCCGGACGTGCGCTTCTTCGATCTGTTCGCCGCCGACGGCGAGCTGCGCGGCAGTTTCTACCTCGATCTGTACGCCCGCGAAAACAAACGCGGCGGCGCCTGGATGGACGACTGTGTCGGCAGCCTGCGCAAGGCCGACGGCACGCTGCAAAAACCGGTCGCTTACCTGACCTGCAACTTCAACCGTCCGCTGGGCGATCAGCCGGCGCTGTTCACCCATAACGAAGTGACCACGCTGTTCCACGAATTCGGCCACGGTCTGCATCACATGCTGACGCAGATCGATACCGCCGGCGTCTCCGGCATCAACGGGGTGCCGTGGGATGCAGTCGAGCTGCCGAGCCAGTTTATGGAAAACTGGTGCTGGGAGCCGGAAGCGCTGGCGTTTATCTCCGGCCACTATCAGAGCGGCGAGCCGCTGCCGAAGGAAATGCTCGACAAGCTGCTGGCGGCCAAGAATTACCAGGCGGCGCTGTTTATCCTGCGCCAGCTGGAGTTCGGCCTGTTCGATTTCCGCATGCACTTCGAATACAGCCCGGAGAAAGGGGCGCAGATCCTGCCGACGCTGGCGGAAGTGAAGAAAATGGTGGCGGTGGTGCCTTCGCCGAGCTGGGGCCGTTTCCCGCACGCCTTCAGCCACATCTTCGCCGGCGGCTACGCGGCAGGTTACTACAGCTACCTGTGGGCGGAAGTGCTGTCGGCCGACGCCTACTCGCGCTTCGAAGAAGAGGGGATTTTCAACGCCGAGACCGGCAAATCCTTCCTCGACAACATCCTGTCGCGCGGCGGTTCGGAAGAGCCGATGGCGCTGTTCAAACGCTTCCGTGGCCGCGAGCCGCAGCTGGATGCTATGCTGCGCCATTACGGCATTAAAGGATAACCCGACACGTGAGCGTGTGTTTATTGTGTGAAGCAGGCGCCGATCCCGGCGCCTTGTCTGTTTTGGCGCAGCGCTGGCGGCTGGCGTCTGACGACGACGCGCCGATGGCGCTGGTATTGACTCCGCAGCGGCTGGAGCTGCGCAAGCGCGACGAGCCGAAGCTGGGCGGGATCTACGTCGATTTCGTCTCCGGCGCCATGGCGCACCGGCGCCGCTTTGGCGGCGGCCGCGGCGAGGCGGTGGCCAAGGCGGTCGGCATCAAGGGCAGTTACCTGCCGGACGTGGTGGACGCCACCGCCGGGCTGGGGCGAGACGCCTTCGTGCTGGCGGCGTTGGGCTGCCGGGTGCGGATGCTGGAACGCAATCCGGTGGTGGCGGCATTGCTGGATGATGGCCTGCAGCGCGGCTATCAGGATGCGGAAATCGGCCCGTGGCTGCGCGAGCGCCTGACGCTGCTGCACGCCTCCAGCCTGACGGCGCTGGCGGATCTCAGCCCGCGTCCCGAGGTGGTGTATCTCGATCCGATGTTCCCGCACAAGCAGAAAAGCGCGCTGGTGAAGAAAGAGATGCGGGTGTTTCAATCGCTGGTGGGCAGCGACGATGACGCCGACGGCCTGCTGGAACCGGCGCGCCGTTTGGCCACCAAGCGCGTGGTGGTGAAACGCCCGGACTACGCGCCGCCGCTGGCCGACGTGCCGGCGCACGCCGCCACGCTGACCAAAAGCCACCGCTTCGATATCTACATGCCGCTGTAATGTCTGCCGGGCCCGCCGTGTCGGGCCCTCACTCTGCCTCCCGCAAACTTTTCCCCACGCCGCCGGCCGGATGCACCGCCAGCAAGGCGCTCTTGTCATAGCCGCTGCGCGTCATCAGGCAGGCGCAGGCGGCGTCGAAGATCGCCAACACCAGCACAATCGAGGTGGTGGCCAGCATGTTCAGCGGATCGATCTCCCGTTGCACCCCGGAGGCGATTGTCAGCTGCGCCGCCTGTGCGATGGCGGAATGCGGGTTTTCCGTCACCGCGATCAGCGTCACCCCCTTGGCCTGCAGCGTCGGCAGCAGGCGGGTAAGCTCGTCGGAATTGCCGCCGCGCGAGATCAGGATCAGCAGATCGTCGGCGCGCAGGAAGCCCAGATCGCCGTGCGCCGCGCCGGTGGCGTCGAGATAGACCGCCGGCCGCTCCACGCAGGCCAGCATATGGGCTATCTTGCGCGCCGCAATCCCCGAGGTGCCGACGCCGGTGACGGCGATTTTACCGCGGCAGTCGGCCAGCAGCGCCAGCAGCCGTTGCCAGGTGTGCGCATCGAGGCGCTCGCTCAGCTGCGCCAGCTCCTGGCTGTAGGTTTGCCAGCCCTGCACGGCCTGCCGCCACTCTTGCTGCATCACGCCTCCTCCTGCATCAACCGGCGGTATTTCATGTGGTCGTTGTACAGCTCGTGGAACACCCGGTATTTGCGATCGTAGTAGCTTTTTATCTGGTTGGTCTGCGGCGTCACCGTCTTGCCGATGCGGCTCATGGCGCTCATCGCCTCCGGCAAGGTGTCGAACACGCCGGCCGCCACGGTGCCCATCATCGCGCCGCCCAGCAGCATCGCTTCGCTCTCCTCCGGTAGCAGCATGGCGCAACCGGTGGCGTTGGCGTGCTCCTGCACGAAGATCGGGTTCTTGGTGCCGCCGCCGCTGGCCATGATGGTGTCGATGCTGTAGCCGCTGTGGTTCATGGTTTCGATGATGTGGCGGGTGCCGAGCGCGATGGCCTGAATGGTGGCCAGGTAGTGCAGCGCCATGTCTTCCGGCGTGCGCGACAGCTTCAGCCCGGTCAGGATGCCGGTCAGCGTCGGGTTGGCGCGCGGCGAGCGGTTGCCGTGGAAGTACGGCAGCATGTGAATGTCCTGCGTCAGGAAGGCGATGTTCTCCGGCTCGCCGGCCATGCGGCGCAGAATGGCGTTCAGCACCTCATAGATGGTCTGGCCCTGGGCTTTCGCCTGCGCCAGCAGCTCCTGATAGCACGGGTGCGACTGGATGACGTGGTCGATCAGCGCGCCGGTAGCGGACTGGCCGCCCTCGTTCAGCCAGTATTCCGGCAGGATCGCCGAGTAATACGGCCCCCAGACGCCGCCGATAAAGCGCGCGGTGCGCGACATCGCCATATGGCCGGTGGAGGTGCCGCCGATCAGCGCGACGCGGCGATTGAAGTCGGCCACCTCGCCGGAGACGCCGGTGGCGCCCAGCGTGCCGAGGGTGCCGGCGTGCGCGTCGATGATCGATACGCTCACTGCCGTGCCGGCGATCAGCCCCATCTCGCTGGCGGCACGCTGGGTCAGACCGTGGCCCAGCGGCTCACCCATCATTTTAACGTCGCTGCCGATCTTGGCCGCGTCATGTTCCAGCACGTCTTCCAGCCCGATCTGCTGGAAGTAGCTCTTGTCCCAACGCCGCTCGTGGCCGAGATAGGTCCACTTGCACACCGTCGAGCACAGCGAACGGGTGGCGTCCTGGGTGGCGCGCCAGGTGAGAAAGTCCGGCAGATCGAACAGGTAGCCGGCGTTGGCCCAGGTGGTGGGCATGTGCTGTTTCAACCACAGCAGTTTCGGCGTCTGCATCTCCGGCGAAATGATGCCGCCGACGAAGTCCAGCACCCGGTGTTTGGTGGCGTTGATGCGCTCGGCCTGGGCGATCGCCCGGTGATCCATCCACACGATGATGTTCTGTTCGGTACGGCCGGAGGGGCTGACGGTCAGCGGCTTGCCCTCTTTATCCAGCACCACCAGCGAACAGGTGGCGTCGAAGCCTAACCCCTTGACCTGGATCGGGTTGATGTCGGCCTGGTTGACCGCGTCGCGCACCGCATTGCACACCGCCTGCCAGATGTTATCCGACGACTGCTCGACGAAATCCGCCTTCGGCCGGTACAGATCGATGGCCCGGCTGGCCTGGCCGACCATGCGCCCATTGAGATCGAATACGCCTGCGCGCGCGCTTCCGGTGCCCACATCTACGCCAATAAAATAGCTCGCCATTATCTGTTTTCTCCTAAGCTTTTCGATTCTGTAACGCGATAAACAGGATCAGCACGCCGCCCCACAGGGCCATGGTCAGGTAGCTGCTGACCCCCAGCAAATTGAGGCCGCTTTCCAACATTTGCAGCACGATCAGCGCCAGCACCAGCCCCAGAATGCGGCCGAAACCGCCGTCCGGGTTGATGCCGCCCAGCACCGAGGCCAGAATGGTCACCAGCAGATAAGATTCGCCGTAGCCGGCCTTGGCCGAGTTGAACTTGGCCATCATCAGCAGCGCGGCGCCCCAGCCGAGCAGCGCCGACAGGATGTACACCGCGATCTGCACCCGCGCGGTGTTCACGCCGCTAAAGCGGGTGGCCTGCTCGTTGGAGCCGATCAGGTACAGGCTGCGGCCCAGCGTGGTGTGCTCCAGCAGCAGCCACAGACCGACCGCCACCAGCAGGAACAGGATCAGCGCCACCGGCACGCCGAGTACGGCGCCGTTGCCGAGAAATTGAATCGCCGCCGGGAAGCCGGAGATCACCGCGCCGTTGGACAGCAGGATGTTCAGGCCGGTGATCAGCGTCATGGTGCCGAGCGAGGCGAGGATCGGCGAAACGCCGATCCAGGCTACCAGCGCGCCGTTGAGCGCGCCGATCGCCACCGCCACCAACAGGCCGGCCAACAGCGCCAGCGCCAGGAACAGCGGCTGGTCGGGATGGCTGACGATGATCGCCGCCATCACCAGCGAACAGGCGTTGGCGCCGGCGATGATCGACAGGTTGATGCCGCCGGTCAGCATGGTGATGCCCATGCCGAGCGCCAGCAGGCCGAGGATCGGCAGCTGCGAGGCGATCGACTGGAAGTTGCCGAGGCTGAAGAAGCGCGATCCGAGCAGCCCGGCGAACAGCAGCGCCACCGCGATGATGATCGCGCCCTGCAGGCGAATGATCCGATCGTTTGGGATCAACCGAGTTAACTGCGTCATGTCAGATCTCCTTGAGCAGCTTGCGTTTTTCGTTCCAGGCGGTGGTGCTGATGCTGATCAAAATGATCGCGCCGCTGAATACCTGGTGCCAATAGGCCGAGACGCTGAGCAGCGTCAGCCCGTTTTGCAGGAAGGCCAGCAGCACCACGCCGAGCAGGGTGCCGGTCAACGATCCGCGGCCGCCGCTCATGCTGGTGCCGCCCAGCACCACCGCCGCCAATACCGTCAGCTCGAAGCCGAGCAGCGAGTTGGGCGCCACCGACTGGGTGATTTGCGCCTGCACCACCGCCGCGACGCCGGCCAGAATGCCCATATAGCCGTAGACGCAAAAATGCAGCCGCAGCAGATTCAACCCCAGGCGCGACGCCGCGTCGCGATTGCCGCCCATGGCGTAGATCTGGCGCCCCAGCCGGGTGCGGTTCATCAGCACGCCGGTGACGACGATGGTCGCCAGCAGGCACAGCAGCGGCAGCGTCAGGCCGTAGTCGTAGCCGTCGGCGCCCTGGAACGAGAACCAGTTGATGCCGTTCATGAACCAGTCAGGGAAGCCGTACAGCCAGGTGCCGTTGGTGGCGTATACCAGCAGGCCGTAGAACAGGTTAAGGGTGGCGATGGTGATGATGATCGCTAGCACCTTGAGCCAATACACCAGGAAACCGTTCACCAGCCCGAGCAGCAGGCCGACGCCGATCGCCAGGGCGAACGCCAACGGGAAGCTGCCGCCGTGCTGGATCACCCAACTGGCCATCACGTATTGGGCGATGGCGGTGATCGCCGGGAACGAAATGTCGATGCCGCCGGCGATCAGCACCACGAACAGCCCGCAGGCCAGAATGCCGAGAATGGCGTAGCTGGTGGCGACGTCGGTCAGGTTACCGAGCGTCAGAAACTCATCGGTGCCGGCGCTCAGGCCGATCGCCAGCAGCAGCACCAGCAGGCCGAGATAAAACTCGTGCCGCCCGGCCAGGCGGGCCAATAATGACTTATCCATTCACCACCTCGGCGATCTGTTGTTCGGTACTCTGGTGCGGCGCGAATTCGGCGATCAGCTCGCCCTTGCGCATCACCATCACCCGATGGCTGTTGTAATAGGCTTCCGGGATCTCGTCGCAGATCATCAGCACCGCCATGCCCAGCTGCGCCAGATCGCGGGCGATCTGGTAGATCCCCTCTTTGTTGGCGATGTCCACGCCGACGGTAGGCGAGTCGAGGATCAGGATCTTCGGCTGAGTCGCTACCCATTTGGCGATGGCGATGCGCTGGGCGTTGCCGCCGGACAGGGTCTTCACCGGCAATGCGCTGTCGGACACCTTGATGTTCAAATCGCGGATCAGCCGGTTGACCAGCTCGGTCGCCTTGGCGTGATCCAACAATCCAAGCGAGGTATGCAGCCGATCGAAGACGGTGACGATGGTGTTGTCGTAGATCGATTGCTCCATGATCAATCCCTGCGTCAGACGATCCTCCGACACATAGCCGATGCCGTGGCGCACCGCTTCGCGGTTGTTGTGCAGCTGCACCGCTTGGCCCTCGATGCGGATCTCGCCGCTGTCCGGCCGCGTCATGCCGAACAGGCTGAGGCACAGTTCGGTGCGGCCGGCGCCGAGCAGGCCGACGATCGAGACGATCTCGCCGCCGCGCAGCGCCAGATTGACGTTGCGGTATTTCTCGCCGCGGCTGAGGTTGCGCACCTCGAGCAGCGGCGCCTGTTCGGCCGGCGGCAGCGGCGGTAGCGGGCTGTAGTGGAAGCGTTGGCCGGTCATCAGGAACGCCAGTTCATGGCTGTCCAGTTCGCTGGCCGGCCAGGTGCCCACCAGCTTGCCGTCGCGCATCACGCTGATGCGATCGGCGACTTCCATCACTTCATCCAATCGGTGGCTGACGAACACCACGCAGATGCCGGCTGCTTTCAATTCGTTGACCACCCGCAGCAGGCCGTCGACCTCCTGGCGGGTCAGCGAGGCGGTCGGTTCGTCCATGATAACCAACCGCGCTTCGGCGGCGATGGCGCGGCAAATCGCCACCAGCTGCCGATCGGCGATCGACAGTTTTTCCACCTTTTTATCGGGATCGATGCGCACGCCGACCCGCGCCATGGCGTCCAGCGCCGTCTGGCGCATCAATCGCTTGCGCACCCAGAAGCGGCCGCCGGGCAGGTAACGGTGGATGGCGATGTTTTCCGCCACCGTCAGGTTAGGGAACAGCGACAGGTCCTGGTAGATCACCTGTATGCCGTAATAACCGGACAGCTGCGGCGTCAGGGCGTGGAAGAGTTTGCCTTCCAGCGAAATGTTGGCGCCTTTTTCCGGCTGATAGACGCCGGAGATGATTTTAATAATGGTGCTTTTGCCGCAGCCGTTTTGCCCGGCCAGGCAGTGCACTTCGCCAATATTGAGCGTCAGGTTGATCTGGTCTAATGCCAGCACGCCTGGGAATCGCTTGCTGATATTCTCCAGGGTGATAAATGCGGGGGAGGCTGTCATAACGTTAACCTGTGCTTGCGTAGCGGCCGAAGCCCTGGGCGCAGCAGGCTGCGCCCCTACGAGGGTTTAACTACTTTCCCGGTGTAGCGAAATTACGCGAAAAATCAGAATCCGAGCGATTTGGCGTTGTCTTTGGTCACTTCCAGAATCTTATTAAACCGAATCACTTTGTGTTCCATATCGACGTCGGCCTTGCCGAGGCCCTCGATCGACAGGTCTTTGTTCACGTCCTTGCCCTGCAGCAGCTGATCGGCCACCGTCACCAGCGCATAACCGGCGTCTTTCGGATCCCACAGCAGCGCTTTCTTGATGTCGCCGCGCATCAGGTAAGGGGCGGCCTGCGCCGGCATGGCGATGCCCACCACCGCGATTTTGTCCTTGGCGCGCTTCTTGGCCACCGCCTGGCCGGCGCCGATCGGGCCGAGCGAGCCGAAGCCGATGATGCCTTTCATCTGCGGATAGGTTTTCATCAGATCCAGCGTGGTGGCGTAGGATTTGTCGATGCTTTCCGCCACCGGCAAGCGCGAGGTGACTTCAAACATGTCCGGGTATTTTTCTTTCTGATACTTGATGGCGGAATCGGCCCAGGCGTTGTGCAGCGGCACGGTCAGCGAGCCGACGTAGATCGCGTAGCCGCCTTTGCCGCCCATGTCTTTCGCCAGCTCATCGACGTTGGCCTGCGCGTATTTCTCGCTGTCGATGGTCTCGATGTCCCATTGGCCGATCTGCTGGTCCGGGGATTCATGGGTCAGCACCACGATGCCTTTGTCACGCGCTTTTTTCAGCACCGGCTCCAGCACTTTGGCGTCGTTCGGCACCACGATGATGGCGTTGACGTTCTTGGCGATCAGATCCTCAATCACCTTGACCTGTGCGGCCGGATCCGGCGTAGAAGGGCCGGTCTGGTAGGCGTTGACGTCGAGTTTTTTCGCCGCTTCGTTGACGCCCACTTCCATGCGGTTGAACCACGGAATGCCGGTCACTTTGGCGACCACGGCAATCTCATATTTATCAGCGGCGAACACAGGTGTTGTCGATAACATGCACGCAGAAACCACACATGCATTTAATAATGCGAGGTTAAATTTCATTAGCTGTACCTTTTTTTATCTGTAGGGGTGGCGGTTTTTCCACCGCTGCAGATTACAAAGGAATGGAAGAGGGGGCGTAGCCGAAGTTAACGAAATGTGATCTGCGCATATTTAAGTAAAATATTAGCGGTTTTAGTGTTAAATAAATGTTTAATTATTTGTCGGTGGTAAATTTACTACCAACTAATAGGTTGTAAATAACTTTTTATTAACTTTTAATTAACGTTTTTGCATCATTTTGATGGCTTGGACGCGGAAAAAAATGCCGGCGCAGAGGCCGGCATTGAAGCATTTAATCGATGTGTGAACAAGATCACCTTTGCGCCCGATTACAGCACGCCCTGCGCCAGCATCGCCTCCGCAACCTTGACGAAACCGGCGATATTCGCGCCGTGTACATAGTGGGTTTGCTTGCCCTCGCCGCCGTATTCCACGCAGGCATGGTGAATATCCGCCATGATATGTTGTAAACGTACATCCACTTTTTCCGCCCGCCAGCCGATGCGCGCGGCGTTTTGCGCCATCTCCAGCCCCGAGGTGGCCACGCCGCCGGCGTTGGCCGCCTTGCCGGGCGCGAACAGCACCCCGGCGTCGAGGAAGGCGTCGGTGGCCTGGATGGTGGTCGGCATGTTGGCGCCTTCCGCCACCGCTTTCACCCCGTTGCGGATCAGCGTCTGCGCCGCCTCGAGATCCAGCTCGTTCTGGGTGGCGCACGGCAGGGCGATATCCACCGGCACGTTCCACGGCTGCTGGCCCGCCAGGTAGGTCAGGCCGCGTTCGCGGGCGTAGTCCGCCACCCGGCCGTAGCGCTGGTTTTTGATCTCCGCCAGGTGCGCCAGCTTCTCGGTGGTGAAGCCGTCTTCGTCCACCAGAGTGCCGCCGGAATCCGATACGGTGATCACGCGTGCGTCCAGCTCCAGCGCTTTCTCGATGGTGTACTGCGCCACGTTGCCGGAGCCGGATACCGCCACCCGCATCCCCTCAAAACCCAGGCCGTGGCGCTGCAGCATGGCGTCGGTAAAGTACACCAGGCCGTAGCCGGTCGCCTCGGGGCGGATCAGGCTGCCGCCGAAGGAGAGGCCCTTGCCGGTAAACACGCAGGCGGTGTTGTTGGACAGTTTTTTCATCATGCCGGCCATAAAGCCGACTTCACGGCCGCCGACGCCGATGTCCCCGGCCGGCACGTCGGTGTCCGGGCCCAAGTGGCGATACAGCTCGGTCATCAGCGCCTGGCAGAAGCGCATGATCTCGCCCTGGCTTTTGCCCTTCGGATCGAAATCGGAGCCGCCTTTGCCGCCGCCCATCGGCAGGGTGGTCAGCGCATTCTTGAAGGTCTGCTCAAAGCCGAGGAACTTCAGGATCGACAGGTTTACCGACGGGTGGAAGCGCATGCCGCCCTTGTAGGGGCCGATGGCCGAGTTGAACTGCACGCGGAAGGCGCGGTTGACCTGCACCTGGCCGCGATCGTCCACCCAGCTGACGCGGAACTGAATGATACGCTCGGGCTCCACCAGGCGCTCCAGCAGCGCCTGTTCGCGATAGCGCGGATTGCGTTCGATAAATGGCCACAGCGAGGTGAACACTTCGCGCACCGCCTGCAGATATTCCGGCTGGTGGGGGTTATGGCGTTGTAACGAGGACAGGAAAGACTCTACCGATACGGCATATTCCATGGATAACTCCTTTTCGCATTAAATTTCCCCCGCTATTTCTTATAGATTTGGGTATAGGCGATGCTCGGGGGAGGATGTTGTGTCTTTAGCGACTATATCATCGGAGGGCGGTTGATTATCAAGCGATTAATCGGCGTGGCGGCATGAAAAACGCCCGCAGGGCGCGGGCGTTGGTTAGTTAAGTTAGCAAGCGCTTACTTTATTCGTCTTCTTCATCGCGCAGCGGCACGATCAGCATATCGATGTGCACGGTATTGATCAGCTGGCGCGCGGAAGACATCAGCTTGCTCCAGAAGTCCTGATGGTGGCCGCACAGCACCAGGTCCATGTCGTATTTCTTGATGGCGTCCACCAGCACCTGCGCCAGATCGCCGCTGCCGCTCAGGGTCTCGGTGATCGGGTAGCCGGCGTTTTGCGACAGCTCGGTCAGCGCCTGATGGGTTTCTTCAGAGATGCGTTTTTGCATGTCGCCGAGATTGACGTCGATAAGGCCGGTATAGAGGTCGGAATAGTTGACATCGACGTGGATCAGAGAAACTTTGGCGTTATACGGCCGCGCCATAGAGACGGCTTTTTCTACCAGGATCTTGCTTTCCGGGGATAGGTCTACCGCGATCAATATGTGTTTGTAAGCCATAAGAATACTCCTTCCATAAACATGCCGATTAAAAAGGGTTAGCAGGCGTTCCGTGTACCCGCCTGGCGCTGTTGGTTCCATAGTATCATTCGGATAACGCAATGATATGTTGGGGCGATCACACTGCGCCGCATCGAAAATCTCTGCGCACGATACCTTTCGTTGTACACCCGCGCGGCGTAAAAGCCTATGGGTTATGCGGGTTTTAACGGTCTGACCGCTTGAATTATAAGCGTTATTAAACAAAGTATAGCGCTAAATGTGCAATCAGCGCTCCAGATGCGGCTGCAGCAGGCTTTCAAACCACTCATGAAACACCGCCAGGCGCCTTGAGCGCTGGCGGCGATGGGGGTAGATCAGGGCGATCGGCATGGAGGTGGCGCGGTAACCGGGCAGGACTTCCACCAGTTCACCGACGTCGAGCAGGTGTTGTACGTCGTAGCGCGGGATTTGCATCAGCCCCAGCCCGGCGCGGCAGCAGGCGATATAGCTTTCGGCGTTGTTGACCACCACCCGGCTGGGCAGTTCGAGCCGTTGCGTATGGCCGTCGCCGGTCAGGTATTCCCAGGGGGATTCGCGGCCGGTCCTGGGCGAGGCGTAGCCGATGCTCCAGTGCCCCTCGGCAAGATCGCCGGGGTGGAGCGGATGACCGAATTCGCTCAGGTAGGCGGGGCTGGCGCAGTTGATCAGCGCGATATGGCCGAGCGGGCGCATCACCAGGCTGCTGTCGTGCAGATCGCCGACGCGCACCGCGCAGTCGACCCCCTCCTGCACCAGATCGATGGCGCGATCGGCGGAGCCGAGCACCAGCTGCAGGTGGGGATGCCGCCGCAGCAAGCCGGGCAGCGCCGGCGCGATCAGCCGGCGGGCGATGCGGCTCGGCACGTCGACGCTGAGCCGTCCGGAGGCCTGCCGTTGGCTGGCCTGAAATGACTGATCGATGTCTTCCACTTCGGCCAGCAGCGGGCGCAGCCGCTCGAGCAGCTGTTCTCCGTCGGCGGTCAGCCGCACCTGCCGCGTGGTGCGGTGCAGCAGGCGCACGCCCAGCTGCGTTTCCAATTGCTGCACGGCGGCGGAGACCGAGGCGCGCGGCACCTCCAGCGCATGGGCCGCCCGGATAAAGCTGCCCATTTCCGCCACCTGTACGAATACGCGGTATTGATTGAATCTGTCCATCTCGCTGATCTGCTGTTCCTTGGCGCCGTTTCTGACAGTAGAGTGTAGCCGCATGGCGCGGTTGCGTGCGAGCAGGTGCGGGGGCGATAGGTGCCCCCGCCGGGTTCATTTGGTGGTGTAGCCACCGTTGATCAGGATGGTTTGGCCGGTTACCCACCAGCCGTCGCTGACCAGATGGCGGATGAACGGCACCACGTCTTCGATATCGGTCAGGCCGGTTTTGCTGAACGGCGACAGCGCCGCCGCCGTCTTGTGGTAGGCCACGGCGTCCGCACCCTCTGCCGGGTAGAAGAACGGGGTGTCCATCGGGCCGGGGCCGACCGCCGTCACGGAGATGCCGCGCTCGCCGAACTCCTTGGCGGCGGCGCGGGTGAAGTGCTCCACCGGCGCTTTGGTGCCGGCATAAGCGGCGTAGAACGGCGTGAAGGCGCCGAGCAGCGAGGTGACCAGCGTGCAGATTTTACCGTTGTCGTTAAGGTGCTTACCCGCTTCTTTCAGGAAGAAGAACGCGGTTTTGGCGTTGACCGCCGTCATCTCGTCGTACTCGGCTTCGCTGATGTCGATCAGCGGCTTTTTCAGCACCTTGCCGACGGTATTGATGGCGATATCCGGCTTGCCGACGGCGGCGACCGCATCGGCGAACAGCTTCTCGACCGCGCCTGCGGTGGTCAGATCGGCCTGCAGCGCGACACCTTGCGCCCCGGCGGCCTGAATGGCGGCGACGGTTTTCTCCGCTTCGGCTTTGGAAGCGGCGCTGTTGTAGTGGATCACCACCGCTTTGGCGCCTTGTTCAGCCAAATCGCGCGCGATCAGCCCGCCGAGGTTTTTGGCGCCGCCGGCGATGAGGACGGTTTTTCCCTTGATTGAATGGTTTGCCATAACAGTTTCCTTGGATGAGCGTAACGGAAACCTGAGTCTAGCCAGCGTGGGGGGAAAGATCAGCGGCGTGGCGCGGGATAGACTATCCAGAAAAGCGACATAATCGAAACGGACGGTTATCGCTTATAACGCCCCGGCAGGTGACTTTTCGGTACAGGGCGGTAAATTTTATCCACTGCTCAGGCCAGTTTGCGTTTCATTAACCTACAATGATGGATATGGGCCTCATCATTTCTCCTCTGAGTAGAACCATGCCGTGCAAATCTCATCGTGCGGTGCGGCAACGTCTTCGGAGGCGGTGGGTTATGGGCGTGGCCCGTGCAGGCAAAAAAAGGGGATGAGAGCGGTAAGCTCCAGCAGAGTATCGGGTAATGAGGTAGGGCGGTTGGACCCGGCGGATGGCCGCGGATAACAACGCCTTGAGGGGGCAATCATGATCAGTACCGTCGCGCTGTTTTGGGCCTTATGTGTGGTGTGTGTGGTAAACATGGTGCGGTATTACTCTTCTCTGCGCGCGCTGCTGGTGGTATTGCGCGGCTGTGACCCGCTGCTGTACCAATACGTCGACGGCGGCGGCTTCTTCACCGCCCACGGCCAACCCAGCAAGCAACTGAGGCTGGTGCGCTATATCTTTGCGCAGCGCTATGTCGAACACCACGATCCGGAGTTTATTCGCCGCTGTGAGCGGGTGCGCGGGCAGTTTATGCTGACCTCGGCCCTGTGCGGCCTGGTGGTCATCTGCCTGATAGCGATGATGATTTGGTATTAATGCCTTTCTGTTTCCCTTGATGCAGGCAAAAAAAAGGCGGCCCTGCGGCCGCCTTCCTCATGATGCTTATCGCTTAGATCAGCTTCAACGCAATCCAATACAGCGCACCGGAAAGCAGAATCGAGATTGGCAGGGTCAGTACCCAGGCCAACAGGATGTTCTTCACGGTTTTGCTCTGCACGCCGCCGCCGTCCACGATCATCGTCCCGGCAACCGCCGAAGAGAGGACGTGGGTGGTGGAGACCGGCATGCCGGTATAGCTCGCCACGCCGATCGACAGCGCCGCGGTCATCTGGGCCGATACGCCCTGGGCGTAGGTCATGCCTTTCTTGCCGATCTTCTCGCCGATGGTGGTGGCCACGCGTTTCCAGCCCACCATGGTACCGAGCGACAGCGCCAGCGCGACGGCGACGATGATCCACATCGGCGCGTACTCGACGGTCTGCAGCAGATCCTGACGCAGGTTCTTCAGGAAGCGCTGGTCGGCGGATGAGGTTTCCGGCAGCTTGGCGACTTTATCCGCCGTGTCGGTCACGCACATCAGCAGGCGGCGCAGGTGGCTGCGCTGGTCAACCGTCAGCTGATCGTAGCTTTGCAGGTTGGTCAACATGCCCTGAGCCAGCTCGATCGCCGGCATGGCGCGCGAACTGTCACAGTGGAACTCGGCCGGTTTGCCAGACGCAGCTTCGTCATCCGGGCTTGGCACCAGCGGCGTCAGCGACACCGCATGCGACAGCGCGTCGCCGTGCTGCTGGTAATATTGCTGCAGGTGGGTCACGGCGTCACGCGTACGGGTGATGTCATAACCGGTTGCATTCATATTGACCACGAAGCCGGCCGGCGCAACGCCGATCAACACCAGCATGATAAGGCCGATGCCTTTCTGGCCGTCGTTGGCGCCGTGCGAGAAGCTGACGCCAATCGCCGACAGGATCAGCGCGATACGGGTCCAGAACGGCGGCTTGCGTTTGCCGTCGACCTTTTCACGTTCCGCAGGGGTCATGTGGATACGCTGGCGTTTCTTGGTGCCACTCCAATAGCGGCGCAAGGCGAACACCATCACTCCCGCCACCATCATGCCGACCAGCGGCGAGAACAGCAGAGAAAGGAAAATGCCAATCATTTTCGGGACGTTAAGCGCATCCACCACCGAAGTGTGGGTCATCAGGGCGTTGGTTAAACCGACACCGATGATTGCGCCTATCAGCGTATGGGAACTGGAGGCCGGCAGACCGAAATACCAGGTGCCGAGGTTCCAGATGATTGCCGCCAACAGCATGGAGAAGACCATGGCTAATCCGTGTGCTGAACTGACGTTCAACAACAGATCGGTAGGCAGCAAGTGGACGATGGCGTAAGCAACACTCAAACCGCCGAGCATTACGCCAAGAAAGTTGAACAAACCTGCCATCACGACCGCAAGTTGCGAGCGCATGGCGCGGGTATAAATAACTGTAGCGACCGCATTGGCCGTATCATGAAAACCGTTGATGGCTTCATAAAACAACACGAACAACAATGCGAGAATTAACATCAGGCCGGTATGGAAATCCAGGCCAGCGAACAAATGCAGCATAAGCGTTACGCCAGTTTGTGGACATGAACGCCGCGCATTATCAGTGACAACCGGGGCCGGGGAAAAGGAAAATATGACGTTTTTTTGATTTGGACATGACGAAACGATGACGCGCCTATAACAAAAATATTGAATATCAACGCGTTATTCTCCTCTGACCTCTGTAATATTTTCTTACTGTGGCGTTGGCGGCGCCGGGGCTTTACAATCTGCCGCCGTGAATTTGGCGGTGACCGGCGGCGAAACGGCGTAATATGGCGCTCTTTTGTCGCGATTGTGGTTTTGATAAGTGAGGCTCAGGTGGAACAGTTTGATGTCGTAGTGATTGGGGCGGGTGCCGCCGGCATGTTTTGCGCCGCGCAGGCGGGGCAACTCGGTTGCCGCGTGTTGCTGCTCGACAACGGCAAAAAACCGGGCCGCAAGATCCTGATGTCCGGCGGCGGGCGCTGCAACTTTACCAACATGTACGCCGAACCGGCGGCCTATCTGTCGAACAACCCGCACTTCTGCAAGTCGGCGCTGGCGCGCTACACCCAGTGGGACTTCATCGATCTGATCAACCGCTACGGCATCGCCTACCATGAAAAAACGCTGGGGCAGCTGTTCTGCGACGATTCGGCGCAGCAGGTGGTGGATCTGCTGGTCAAAGAGTGCGAGCTGGGCCAGGTGACGATGCGCCTGCGCAGCGAAGTGCTGGGCGTGGAGAAAACCGAGAACGGCTACCAGCTGGCGCTCAATGGCGAAAAAGTAAGTGCTCGCTCACTCGTGGTGGCCAGCGGCGGATTATCCATGCCGGGGTTGGGCGCCTCGCCGTTCGGTTACAAACTGGCGGAGCAGTTCGGCCTCAGGGTGCTGCCGACGCGCGCCGGGCTGGTGCCTTTTACCCTGCATAAGCCGCTGCTGGAGCATGTGCAGGCGCTGTCCGGCGTGTCGGTGCCGGCGGTGATCACCGCCGAGAACGGCGTCAGCTTCCGTGAAAGCATCCTGTTCACCCATCGCGGTCTCTCCGGCCCGGCGGTATTGCAGCTGTCCAGCTACTGGCAGCCGGGTGAGTATGTGAGCGTTAACTTACTTCCTGAGCTGGATCTGGCGGGCTTCCTGGATAACCAACGCCAAGAGCACCCGAACCAAAGCCTGAAAAACACCCTGGCGCTGCATTTGCCGAAGCGGCTGGTGGAGTGCTTGCAGACCCTGGGACAACTGCCGGAGGCGACGCTGAAGCAGCTGAATGCGCCGCAACAAGCGGCGCTGGTGGATCTGTTGCAGAACTGGCGCGTGCAGCCGAACGGCACCGAAGGCTACCGCACGGCGGAAGTGACGCTCGGCGGCGTCGACACCAACGAACTTTCCTCCAAGACGATGGAGGCCCACAAGGCGCCGGGGCTCTACTTCATCGGCGAAGTGGTGGACGTGACCGGGTGGCTGGGCGGTTACAACTTCCAGTGGGCCTGGAGTTCGGCCTGGGCCTGCGCCCAGGCGCTGGTGGCGCAGGGGCGTTAAAACCCGCTCAGCCTTGACACGTGCCGGGTCACATTGGCCCGGCCTTGAGCTGATTCATTAATTTCATTTTAGTGTTGCCGTCGAGAAAACTCGCCTCCAGCGCCTGTCGGTTGCTGCGGTTAAAATCGTCATCCTGCCAGCCGAAGGCGTCATGCAACAGCTGGTACTCCTTGTTCAGCGTGGTGTCGGCGACGGTGCGCGCATCGGTATTCACGTTCAGCCGCACTCCCATCCTTTTCAGCCGATCTATCGGATGATCGTCGATGCTGTCGAACAGATTGCAGACGAGATTGCAGCTGGGGCAGATCTCGAGCAGGACGCCGGTGGCTATCAGACGCTCGATAAGGGCAGCATCCTCGATGCTTCTGACGCCGTGGCCGATGCGCGACACCTGTAGCTGCTCCAGCGTTTCCCGTACGCTGTCGGCGCCCTTCGCCTCACCGGCGTGGGCGATGACGTTGCCGCCGGCTGCTCGCACGGCGCGAAAGGCCGCCACATGGTGGGTCAGCGGGTAACGCGCTTCATCGGCGGCCAAATCCAGCGCCACCACGCCGCTTCCCTGATAATCGATAACCAGTTTCGCCGTTTGCAGGCTGGCGGCCGCGTCGAAATGTCGCAGCGTACACAGGATCAGCCCGGCGGCGATGCCGTAAGCCCGTGATGCGTGATGCATGGCCGCCAGCACCGTCTCGACCACCGCTTCGCCGGTTAATCCCAGCCGGGTATGCAGCAGCGGCGCGAAGCGCAGCTCGGCATAGATGACATTATCCGCCGCCAACTGCGCGAATAAGTCCCCGACGGCCAGCGTTATCGCCTGGCGTGTCTGTAATAGATCTATTTGCGGCGCTATCTTGCTTAAAAAGTTCCCCAGATCGGCGCATCGCTTCGGCGCGATAAATTGCCGATTAAATGCCGCTCTGGTTATTTGCGGGTCGACCTTTTTGACATAGTGGTAGCTTAAACAGGTATCCAAATGGACGTGTAATTCCACTTTCTTCAATTTTCTTGGATCGAATTTCATACGGGCCACTTATTTCATTAACGGCTGAGATAACAACGAAAACAGTTTTTCTTTAAACAGGCCGGGTTTGATGCGGGTGATCACGCACGCATTGGCCGGTTCGCCGGTCAGGTGGGTGGAATCGATGACGTAATGGCCGTAAGACCTTTCACTTTTATATTCAACCCAGGAATACGCCTCCAGACTGGTTTCGACGATGTCCGGGTAGAGCGCCACCGCCATGGTGGTCGGATCGGGCAAATCAAAGCCTTTACGTTCGGTGCGCATGGCGTTGAACGCCATCAGCGTGCGATTGCAGCGCACGGCAAAGCGCCCCAGTTCGCCGAGATTATTCAATCGCTCTATATCGCGTTCGTTGATAAATGCTTCCCCCATGCCGATCTCCCAGCCAACGAGGGTGAGCGGCAGCCCGGCAGTGAGCACCAGATGCGCGGCCTCGGCATCGGCGTAAAAATTAAATTCGGCCAGCGGGGTGATATTGCCGGGCATCAGCCCGGAACCGCCCATCACATAAACCCTCTTCACTTTTTCGGCCAGCGTGGGCGCTTTCAGCACCGCCATCGCGAGATTGGTCAACGGCCCGAGGGTGACGATTTCCAGCTCGCCATTGAGCCGTGCGGCGCAGTCGATGATGGCGTCCACGGCATGAACGGGTTCGGCGCTCTGGCGCGGATCGGGCAAGGCCATGTCGCCCATGCCGTCTTCGCCGTGAATATGGTGCGAATGATAACGCGTTCGCAAAAGCGGTTTCGCCATGCCGGCATAAACCGGGGGCGCATAGGTTCCCGCTTTTTCCACGCAGATAAGTGCATTTTTGACGCACTGTTCAAGCGGGCAGTTTCCCGCGACGGTGGTGATCGCTTCCACCTTTACGTCGGGTGCGCGCAACGCCATCAGCAGCGCGACGGCATCGTCGGAAGCAGTATCGGTATCTATCAAAATATGTCGCATGGCCATCTCCTCGGGTGGGCTATGCGGAGAAAGTACCCAGACGACCTAAGGCAAAAAAGGTCAGATGTCCTTTTTCGTTCTGAAGCGCGTCGGCTATGCTGAACGCAGTCGAAAGCGAGGATGTAAGACGTTTAAGGATGAGCCCTGGGAGTGAATCGCCTTGAAAACGGTCGGTGACAGCAAGCTAAAAGAAGCTTTTATCGACGCTCACGATCTGCGAACGGCGCTTTCGCCCACGCTGCTCGCCGCACTGCGCCTGGTCAGCGTCGAAGCCGGCGAATACCTGGTGACGCAAAGCGATCGTTTGACCCACCTGTTTTTTCTCGTGCAGGGAAAATTGCAGGTTGAGAATTTTGATGTGAATGGCGCGCACATTGTCTTTTCCTTCGAAACGGATTTCTCGGTGATTGGCGATCTGGAGCTGTTCTCCCAGGCGCAGCGCACGCTGTTCAGCACCGTGCAGGCGGTGACCGACGCGCTGCTCCTCGCGGCACCGATAGAGGCCATCAACAATCACGCCCTGAGCGACCCGGCGTTCCTCACCTTTATCTGCCGGCAATTGAGCAATAAGCTGCTGAATGCCTCTTTGCTGCATGCGAACGGCGTTTTTACGGCGGAGTATAAACTGCGAAAATTTTTATTATTCAAGATAAAGAACGAAGGGGAATTGATTGAGCTGGAAAACCGGGAGGCGCTGGCGGCGAGATTGGGCATCTCCGTCAGACAGCTGAGCCGCGCGCTGGCGCAGCTCGCGGCGGACGGCATCATTCAATTTAAAAACAAATCACTGCGGGTGACGGATCGCCAACGGCTGTCCGACATCAACGGGAGCGCCAGGATCTAGCCGATCGCCGGCCCCTTCAATTCCACGCGATTGCCGTCCGGATCGCTGAAATAAATGGACGGGCCGTCGCCTTCAGCGCCATAGCGCGATTCGGCGGGATCAACGCCGATCCCCTGCGATCGCAGATAGGCCAACAGCTCGTCCTCGTTGAAAGGATCGATGCGCAGGCAGATGTGATCGACATTTTGCCGGTGAGGATCGGGCGCCGTGCCGCCTTTTTTCCCCAACACGCCGTTAATATCCACCAGATCGATCATGGCCGCTCCGGCGCGCAGGTGCATCAGCCCCAAATCCGGCCGCTGTTTGGCGATATCACAGCCGACGATCCGGGTATAAAAATGCAGGCTTTTCTGCATATCGCGCACGCGCAGCACCACATGGTCGATAGTCTTCAGGCTGAAAGGGCGCACGGCCATCTCCTCAAACGGAAGTCTCCTTTACAGCATAAACGGCGCTGGCGGATTTATCCTGCTCCAGAGCTAAAGCAAAAAAATGGCCGATGGTTTTCACCATCGGCCGTAAGCGTGAGGAGTGTTCACGCATTAACGCGGGAAGTTGCCGCTCAGCGCATCCAGGCCATCCTGGTAGATGCCATGGAACAGGGCGACGGCTTCGTCGTCGCTGATATTGACCGGCGTGAAGCTGCCCGACCATTCCACGCGCGCCACGTTGGCGTCGTCGGTGGCGTGTACCGACAGGGTGGACAGGTAATTCACCACCGGGAACGGCGCCTGCATGATGGAGTAGCTGTAGCTGCGTTGACGGTTGTCGAACGCTTCCAGCCGCTCGATAACGGTACCGCCGTCAGAGGTCGTCAAAGTGCGCACGCGGCCGCCTTCAGAAACGACGCTTTTCGGAATGAACGGCAGCCAGTCAGGCAGGGCGTCGAAGCCGCCGATCAGTTGCCATACGGTGTCGGCGGATGCCGGGATGTTCATAGATACGGATGTAGTAGCCATTTTCTTTCTCTCTTGATATCGGTTTAGGGTACGGAATTACATTGCCAGGGTGTCGACGACGCCGCCGTCGACGCGCAGCGCCGCGCCGGTAGTGGCCGAAGACAGCGGAGACGCAAGGTAAACGGCCAGGTTGGCCACTTCATCGACGTCCGCCGCGCGTTGAATGATGGAGCTTGGGCGTTCGGTTTTAACGAACTCGTCGGCCTGATCGCGCGCGCTGCGCCCGGATTTGGCCGCCGCTTCCGCCAGCATCTCCTGCAGGCCTTCGGTAAAGGTTGGCCCTGGCAGGATGGCGTTGACCGTCACGCCGGTGCCGGCGAGGCGTTTCGCCAGGCCGTGAGATACCGCCAGGTTGGCGCTTTTGGTCACGCCGTAGTTGATCATATCCGCCGGGATGGCGACGCCGGATTCGGACGACACGAAAATAATGCGTCCCCAGCCCTGTTCGGTCATGCTCTGCGCGTAGTGGCGCGCCAGACGCACGCCCGAGAGGACGTTGACGTTATAGAAGTGCATCCACTCGCTGTCGGGCACGGTAAAGAAGTCTTTATCGTTGAAAATACCGAGGTTGTTGACCAGCACGTCGGCTTTAGGCTCCGCGGCGAACAGGGTTGCAGCCCCTTGTTCGGTGCCGAGATCGGCGACCACGCCGCGTACCTGCGCGCCGGGCACGTTGGCGCTGATGTCGGCGATGGCGTTATCGACCCCGGCTTTCTGACGGCCGACGATCACCACGGTGGCGCCCGTTTTGGCAAGCCCGCGCGCGATGCCGAGACCGATGCCGGAGGTGGAGCCGCTGACGACGGCGACTTTGCCTGAAAGATCCAGTTTCATCATGTATATCACTCTGTCATGTGGGTAATGGGGCCGGGGTGCGGCCCCATAAAACTTAACGAATCGGCAGCGGCGCGTTGTCGGCCACCAGTTTCTGACGGCGCATCTCCGCCCAGAACTCAGCCGGGATCACTGCATCCAGCGCAGCCAGATCTTCGGCCATGCGGCCAGGACGGCTCGAACCGGGGATCACGGCGGCGACGGCCGGGTTAGCCAGCGCGAATTGCAGCGCAGCGGCTTTGACGTCTACCTGGAAGCGAGCGGCGATCTCTTTGATTTTCGCGACTTGCTGGCGAATAGCCGGGGACGCTTTCTGATATTCGAAATGTTCGCCGCCGGCCAGCACACCGGAGCTGTATGGGCCGCCGACGACGATATCGACATTCTGTTCCAGCGCTTCCGGCATCAGGCGTTGCAGGGCGCGTTCGTGATCCAGCAGGCTGTAGCGGCCGGCCAGCAGGAAGGCATCCGGTTTCGGCTCATCAAGCGCCAGCGTCAGTTCGCAAGGCTCGACGCGGTTGACCCCGAGGCCCCAGGCTTTGATCACGCCTTCGTCACGCAGGCGGGACAGTGCGCGGAAGGCGCCGGTACGGGCGATATTGAACTGTTCCAGCCAGCTGTCGCCGTAGAAATCCTGAGCGACGTCGTGGATCCAGACGATATCCAGACGGTCGGTTTTAAGACGCTTCAGGCTGTGTTCAATGGAGCGAAGCGTGCCGTCTTCCGAGTAGTCGTTCAGGATCTTGTTTTTCAAACCGTGTTCGAACAGGCCGCCTTTCTCACCCAGATCGCGGGCGGCGGGATCTTCCATTTCGTCCAGCATGATGCGGCCCACTTTGGTGCTCAGCACGAACTCATCGCGTGGGTACTGAGAGAGCGCTTCGCCCATGCGAATTTCCGACAGGCCGGAACCGTAAAGCGGTGCGGTGTCGAAGTAGCGGATGCCCAAGTCCCAGGCGCTGGTTACGGTAGCCAGCGCTTCTTCTTCTGGAATGGCGCGGAACATATTGCCGAGCGGCGCGCCGCCCAAACCGATCTTGCCGGGTAAAATATTTTTGATGCTCATGGTGAATCCTCAATTCGTTATCTTTTCAGGGAAACTAGTGGGGCTCATACAGCGTCTGCCCCGTCACGAGGCTAAAGATAACTTGGCAAGTTGTGACTTGATAGGACATAATTTGTCTAAGTTAAGTCCTTTGAGGTCTCACATGATCGATTTACGTCAGTTGAAATACTTTGTGGCGGTGGCGGAAGAAGAGCACGTCGGCCGCGCCGCCGAACGGCTGCACATTTCCCAGTCACCGCTGAGCCGGCAGATTTCCCAGCTTGAGGAGCGCCTCGGATTGATGCTGTTCGAACGCAATCAGCAGCGCATCCGCCTGACCGCCGACGGCCAGACGTTTCTGGCAGAAACCCGCGCGCTGTTGACGCACGCCACCCGGCTCGAGTCGCTTGGGCGCCGTCTGGGGCGCGGGGAAGACGGCGGGCTGTGCATTGGCTATATCGAAAATGCGATGCACTCCGGCGTCTTGTCGAACGCCTTGCGGTCGCTGCGGGTGTCCCGGCCGGATGTGCACATCGTGCTTTACAGCCAGCCTTCTTCCATGCAGCTGGAAGGGCTGCGGCAGCGTAGCCTGGACGTGGCGCTGGTCAATACGGCGCCGGATCGCGACGATCAGGATTTGGACTATACGCAGGTGTTGGACGATCGCATGTTGCTGGCCCTGCCGCAGACGCATCCGCTGGCGGACAGGGAAACGCTGCAGCCGGCGGATCTCACCGATCAGGCCTGGATCTCGGTGATCCACAAAGAGGATGCCCATTCGCGCGACGACTTCGTGGCGGCCTGCGTGAAGGCCGGGTTCGATCCGGATATTCGGCTGGAGGCGGGCGAGCCGCTGACTGCGTTGGGGCTGGTCGCCGCCGGGTTGGGGATGACGTTGATCCAGCACAGCCTGCGGCATAACGCGCCGCAAGGTGTAGTGTTGCGCGAGCTGCCCTGGATGCAATACACCACGCAGCTGTGGGCCGTGTGGCACAAGGCCAACCTGCGCCCGCTGGTCACCCATTTCCGCGAAGTGATGTCGGCCGGGCCGGCCTGCCACTGACTGCGCGGCGGCGTCCGGCCCGGATGGCGCCCGCTACGGCGCAGCGCGCAGGGCGGCGACGATCGCCGCCAGGTCGGCGCGTTGCTCGTCTGCCAGCGCCGGCTGCGCCTGCGCGGCATTTTCCGCCAGCAGGGTCTGCAGGCCGATCAGCCAGTCATAGATATAAAATGCGGTACTTTTGGTTGGCGTCGGCGCCAGCCGAGTGAGCCGCTGCTGGCCGCTCCAGTCCACCGCCGGCTGCGGCGGCGGGGTAAAGATCGGTTGGCCGGGATTGACGCGGCTCTCGGGGCGCGTTGCCGCATCGCGCCGCTGGAAGCCGAGCCAGGCGACGAAGTCGCCCAACAGCGCCAACGCCTGGCTGATCTGCCGATCTTCCCCCTGTTCCGGCAGGCCGCCGGCGCACAGCGCGCGCTCCAGCTCATCATCGAGCCGCTGGCGGCAGGCGGCGCCGATCAACGCATCAACCAGCAGTTCGAGATGCGGTTTGTCGACGCCGAGCAGATCCAGCAACCGGCGGCTGTCCGGCAGGCTGCGCAGATGGTTGATCCAATCCGCGAATATCCGCGCGGCAAAGGGTGACGTGGGGGGCTCGCCGGGCGCCGGGGTTTCCGGTGCGCCGAACAGATCGATGTCGAGCCCGAACGGCGCAGGCGTCGCCGGGGTCGGCGCGGCGTGCTGCTGTTGCTGGTAAAGCTGGCGCAGCGTATCGCGCTGGGGCAACAATCGTTCCAGCAGTTCGCCGTGGCGGCCGGCCTGCGCCTGCAGCGCGCGCAGCAGCTGTTGGGCGCGTTGCTGGGTCGCGTATGGATCGGCGGCGGTGAGCCAGTTGCCGAGCAGGCTTTCCGTCAGCTCGCGCTGCAACTCTTCGCGCAGCTCGAGCAGGCGCGCTTGCTTGTGGGCCGGGCGCGCCTGTGCGGCCAGGTAGTTCACCATGCGGCGGCAATCCTGCTCATCCAGCGCCAGCAGTGTGGCCCAGCTGTCACCGGGTTCGCCGACCTGGCGCTGAACGGCGTCGTCAGGGCGCGGCTTGCCTTCCTGGCGTGGGTCGAACGGCGTGATCGCCCAGATTAAACCGGGTTTGCGGCGCTGGCGCAGCGCCGGGGTTTCCCCCTGGGTGTGGTCGACCCAACCGGCGAGCGCCTGGCCGATGCGCGCGGCGTCCTGCGGCGTGGCGGCGGCATCGGCTACCAGCAGCAGGTTGGCGTGCAGGCCGTCCGCGCAGCGGGCCAGCAAATGGGCGCGTTTCGCCTGTTGCAGCCGCTGCGTCGGTTCCGCCTGCGGGCGGGCGCAGCTGCCGGGCAGGTCGATCAGCGCCACGTCGGCGGGCAGGCCCGCCTGCGCGGTTTGCGGCAGAACGGTGGTGACTTCGGCGGTCAACCAGACCAGATCGCTCAGCGCGATCTCCCGTTCACCGCCGTGTTCGGCCATCACGACGATTGCCGTGTTTTCCGGTGCGGCGCTCGCGGTCAGCAGCGTCAAGGCGCGGCGCGGGGCATGAACCTGCCGGCTGTCACCGAGGGCATGCAGCGTGTGTGCCAGCTGGCGATAATGCGTCGTCAGCGTCGGTTCCTCTCCCCACAGCGGCGCAAACAGGCGCGCGCGATCGTCGATGCTAAGCTGCGGCGCCAGCGCCACGGCCTGCGGCCAGAAATGCCTGTCCAGCGTCTGTTGCCCCTTGTCGCCGTGGCGGCGTTGGCTATCCCACAGCGCCAGCACATCGCCGTCGCTGAGGGCGTCGGGGGCGATGGCTTGGCGGTGGCGCGCCAACGTTTGCAGATGGCCGGCGATCGCGCGGGCGTCCCAGTCCAGCCGGAAGCCGCCCATCGCGGCGGCATCGAGCGTGATGGCCAGCCACTGCGCTTCATTGAGCAGGGCGAGGGCGATCGGATACTCGGCGGGCCCCGCCTCGGCCGCCGTGCAGTAGCGCACCGCGAGCGAAAGGTCCGCGTTGAAGCGCTTTGCGCCAGGCGCCAGCGCCGCCAGCAGATGGGCCTTGGCGGCGGCGTTGTGGCCATACAAACCGATGGCGACCTGCGCAGGGCATGTGTTTTCCAACCGTGCGGCGCGGTTATGGCAACGGCGCAGGCGCTGTATCAGGCGATCGGCCTCCCGCTCCAGGCGGGGGGACTGCCGGCGCGCGGCGTCCACCCAGTCGATAGCTTGCAAAATGCCGGCGCTGAGCGCGTTATTCGGAGCCGCAGGGGCGAAGGTTTGCGTGTTCATCGTGGGTAAATGCTCCCGCTGTCTATCCAGTAGTGGGTCGCGCCGGAGGCGCTGGCAGCCAGGGTATTGAGTTTCAGTTGCAGGTGGTGCGCCGGGACGGGGCTGCCGTCGGCCAGCAGCGCATGCGCGATCTTGACGCTCTCGGCGCCCTGCTCGGCGCTGGCGGTGATGGCCAGCCGCAGGCTGATCACCGCGTCGCCGGCCAGCTTGCGCGCCAGCTGGGCGTCATTGATGGTCAGCGTATAGAGCGGCGAGGCCGGCCAGCGTTCGTTGTCCAATTGGCGGAACCCCAGACGCAGCGGGCCGCGCAGCTGGAAGCTGCCGGCGGGATCGAGCGCGAAATCGGCGCGATCCAGATCGATGTCGCGGTAATAGACGTTATCGTCCGCCAGCATGTTGTTGCCGTCCAGCATGCCCAGATAGCGAATGGTGGAGTAGGGCTGGAAATCGCCGACGTTGAAGTAAAAGCTCTCCAGCCGCAGATCGATCGCCAGCAGGCACAGCATGGCGCCCACCGCTGCGGTGGATTTCGGGTTGTCGATGCGGCCGCGTTTGTTGAACGGGTACCAGCTGCGGGTGTGATACCCCTCGAGCGGCAGAATGCGGCTGGCGGGCAGCGGCTGCAGATGGCGCAGCAGCGCCTGCACGCCGGGGAAGCGCGCCGGGCGGCCGGTCAGCAGCAGTACGTCGCAGGTATACAGAGCCACCACTTCGGCCAGCAGGCGCAGACAGCGGCCGATGCCGATGCGATCGGACAAGAAAGCGGCGTGCAGATCGGCCAGGCGGATCACCAGCGGGGTGTGCAGGATATCGAAGGCGTTGCTGTCGGCTTCGCGCTGCACTTCGCCGTTGATAAACGCCAGCACCTGCGGCGTCGGCGGCTGCGGCAGCAGATCGCCCAGGCTGGCGGCGATTTCCGCCCGGTTGTCCAGCGGGTCGTATTCTTCATAGGCGCCGAGCAGCGCGCGTCCGGCGGGCATGAAGATCTGCAGCGCGGCCTGCTGACGCAGGGTGGAAAGCCCGTCCATGCGCCCTTCGTTGCCGAACAGTTTGTCCATCAGCGCCGCGGCGGCGCTCACGCCGGCGGCCTCGAACGCCTGTTGCACGGCGGGCAGGACAAACTGCTGGATGATGTCCAGCAGGATGTCGTCGCCGGCGACTTTAAAGCCCTCGCGGAACAGCAGGCGCGGGTTGATTTTAATGTTGTTGCCTACGCCGTCATCGAGCGAGTAGTGCGTGATCGCCAGATCGGTGGTGCCGCCGCCGATGTCGATGGAGGCGATGCGCAGCGTCTTGCCGGGCTGTTCACCCGGCGCCAGCGGCCGATCGGGCCGAGCCATGGCGGCGAAGAAGGCATCGGTGCGGCCGGCGAAGTTCACCTGGGTTTCGTTGTACAGATAGACCATCTGACCGCAGGTGGCCTCGTCCCACTCCATCTGCACCAGCGGCGCCGGGAAGCGGGCGTGCGCGCCGTCGAACGGCGCATCCTGCGGGTGCCAGCCGAGGGCCTTCCACACCAGCCCGATCGCCTCCTGCATGCGGCGGCGGAAAATCTCGCGCTCCGGTTTCGGCATCGCCGAAGGCAGCGTCAGAATGATGGCGCGCAAACGGCGCGGCGCGGCGGCGTTCGGCATGCGGCTGCGCTGGGCGATGCTGTTGATCTGCATCAGCGCCTGCGCCAGCAGCTCGCTCAGCATCAGCGTCATCACCGCGCTGCGGCTGTAATGGGCGGTGAACACCGGCAGCCGTTGCGCCGTCGGCAGGGCGGACAGCGGCACGCCTTCGTCGTTGATCAGGGTGGTCAACGGCGCGGCGGCGGCCATCGGCTCGTGCCGCTCGTTGAAGCGCCAGCCGGGCGCATAGCGCTCCTCGTCCCACAGGTAGCGGCGCGGGCTGGAAATGCCGGTGGTGCCTTCATGGCCCGTTCGCCGCTGCGCCAGCTGCGCGGCTTCGCGGCCGACGCGGGTGATGGACGGCCACTGGAAGGCGTCGTCGCGCCCGCTCTGGAACGACAGATGCGGCTTGCCGAAGCTGGCCTGAGAAAACTCCACCCGGCTCTCGAACAGCTCGTTGTAGACGCGGTGCGGTTCAGACAGCGAACGCAGCTGCAGCTCGTAGGTTTGCTTCAGGCCGTTGCTCTCTTCCGGGTGGTCTTCGACCAGCACGCCGCAGGTGTGCGAGTTGCCGACGTCCAGCACCAGATCGACGTCGATCGCCGGTTGCTGCAGCGTTGCCGCCACCATCTTTATCTGCGGCACCGCCAGCTGGTGGCCGAGCATGTGCAGCAGGTTGAGGTAGTGCGCCTGATACTCGAAGGTTTTCAGCCCGGCGTTGATCTCCGCCTCGGCGCGCTGTTCCCGCTCGGCGGCGCGCTGGCTGAACGCCTCGCGCAGCCAGCCGTCCACCCAGGTCAGATCGAGAAATTCGCCCAGCTCGTGGTTGCGGTGCGCCAGCGCGAAGCTCAGATCGGCGCCGAGATCGCTTTCGCCCGGCGCCAGCGCCTCCTGGCCGGGCGCGGCGGCGCGAGTGTCGAAGGCCAGCACCACGCGCAGCAGGTTGCCGTCCTGATCCGGTTCATCCAGCTGCACCACCTGCAGGCGCGCCCAGTTGTCCGGGCCCGACAAAAACAGGCCCGCCGGGGTGTGGCGCAAGAAGGGCAGCGGCAGCCAGAGCTTATCCAGCAGGCGCAGCGACTGCTGCAGCGGGTAGCTGAACTCCGGCCGCACCACTTCGGCGGCCTGGTCGCCCACGGCCGGCAACTGGTATTTGCCGCTCTCGGCCTCCCATTGCAGGCGCAGCAGCGGGCCGCTGGCGGTCTTGCGCACGAATTTGCCGGGAAACTCGGCGTCCAGCCGCGGGGTCAGGGCAAAGTCCAGAAACTGAATGCCGCTGTCCTGGATCAGCGTAATGCCGTGTTTGTAGTCCGTAAGGGGTGCCAGCATCATTTACTCTCGCGCTTGAACGTCATGGGATAGGTGGTGTCCGCATCGTAGCGGCCGGTGCACTCTGCCGCGCCGGTTTCGCCCTGGCGGCAGACGATCTCCGGGATCTGGTAGCGGCTGCCGTCGCTGCAGCGCGCCTTGGTGCGGCTGTTGATCACCAGATTGCCGGACTGCATCAGCCCGGCTTCGACCGCCACCCGGCAGCTGACGCCGTCGCCGTAGGCGATGACGGCGCTGCCCTTGCCACCGTTCAGACGGTATTGCAGACCGGGGCGCTTGCCGGTAATCGGATCTTTCAGCGCCACCGTGGCGCGCCATTTGCCGTTAAGGAAACGGGTGGAGCCGGCCTTCACCGCCTCGGGCGGCAGCACCAGCGCATTTTTGTCCGCCGGCTGCGGGATGACCGGGGCTGGGGGCGGCGGCATCAGCGTGGCGTGCGCCAGCGGCAAGCGCAGCTTAGGCAACGGCGCGGCGGTTTTTTCCGGCGGCGCCGGATGGCGCACCTCAGCCGGCATCGCCGGTTGCGGCGACGGTGAGCGGTGCAGCCAGGCGGCCAGCGCCGCGCTGCCTAGCAGCAGTACCGGCAACAGCCACAGCGCGTGGCGCCGATGTGGGCGAACAACGGTGGGGGATTCGACGGGCGCCGCCGGAGCGGGCACCGGTTCAGGCTCGGCGGCCGGGGCCGGCTTTACCGGTTCGACAACGGCCGGTTTGCGCGGAGCGGCAGCGATCGGCGCCGGTTTTTCCACTTCCGATTCGATCGGACGCAGGCAGGCCAACGGATCGTCCGGGCTCTGCGCCTGCGGCTTGATAAAGCCCCAGAAGGTCAGCACCGGCCGATCGTCCACCAGGTAAACGTGGTTGGGGTCGGGTATGTGCATCGCTTTGGCCAGCAGCGCGCCGAACAGGCGATGGCTGGGGTGATCGGTCGCCAGGGCCTGTTCCGTCAGGCTGCGGAAGGTCGCCAGGCAGTGTTCCAGGTGCCGTACCGCCTGCGCGCGCTGGGCATCGCTCGCCGCCAGCCAGGAGGTGACTTTGCCGGGGAAGGGCGCATACCAGTCGATGCGGGTGCCGCTTTCGTTCGGCTGGGGGATCGCCAGACAGTCGGCGGCCTGCTGCTGCCGGCGAAGGCGCAGGGTTTCCCGCAACTGCTGCGCGCAGGCGTAGACCGGTTGCCCGTTCTCGCCTAAAGCCAGCACGTCATCCAAACTGCCACTGCGTAAGAAGGGTTTCACCACGGCGCCGCACCTTGTCCTGTTCTACAAAAACGCATAAAAGTCCATGATACCCCGCAGGCAGGGCCGCCAAACGGCCAAGGACAGCCCGAAAAACGCCCTTCTTTGGCGTTAGCGGCGCGCTTTGCTAACCGGCACAGTGAAAATTTCACTATCTGGACCTGTCTGTGAACCGCTTTATCTGAAAAATAGAACGCAGCCCCGGCAAACGACGCCGGGGAACGATGTTCTCTTTCACTATGACATCGCCTCGCGGGTTGCCGATTTCGGTATGCCTCAGGCGTGCGGAGCGTTCACATGACGGACAGTCAGTCTGCAAAAACTCTCGTTGTTACCCCTGCACATCCCGCCGCCGGGCATTCGGCCCAGGGCTGGATGAACGGTTTTCTTGGCATGATGATCTTCAGCGGCTCGTTGCCCGCCACCCGGGTGGCGGTGCTGGAGCTCGATCCGCTGTTTCTGACGGCGGTCAGGGCGGCGATCGCCGCTTTGCTGGCCCTGTGTGCGCTGTTGATCACCCGGCAGGCGCGGCCGACGCGGGCCGATTTGCCGCCGCTGCTGTTTGTGGCGCTTGGCGTAGTCATCGGTTTTCCGCTGCTGACGGCGCTGGCGCTGCAGCACACCACCTCGGCGCATTCGCTGGTGTATATCGGCCTGCTGCCGCTGGCGACCGCCGGTTTTGGCGTTTTGCGCGGCGGAGAGCGGCCCAAGCCCGCTTTTTGGGCTTTTTCAGGCGTCGGCGCCGTGCTGGTGGGCGCTTTCGCGTTGAGCCAGGGGAGCGGCGGCGCCTGGCAAGGGGATGCGCTGATGGTCGGGGCGGTGTTGCTGTGCGGCCTGGGTTATGCCGAAGGGGCGGTGCTGTCGCGCCGGATCGGCGGCTGGCAGGCGATCTCCTGGGCGCTGGTGGTCGCCTTGCCGTTGACGCTGGCGGCCACCTGGCTGGCGGCACCGGCCGCCTGGCCCGTGGTCAGCGGCGCTGCCTGGCTGTCGCTGGTTTACGTCTCGGTGTTCAGCATGTGGATTGGGTTTATTTTCTGGTATCGCGGCCTGGCGCAGGGCGGCATCGCCGCCGTCGGGCAGTTGCAGCTGCTGCAGCCGTTCTTCGGCCTGGCGCTGGCGGGCTGGCTGCTGCAGGAAACCGTCCAGCCGATGATGATCGCCGTGATGGCCGGCGTGGTGGTTTGCGTGTTCGGCGCCAAACGTTTTTCCCGCTAGGCGCCGCTGCCGGCGCAGGCCAGGATCACCTGTCCGAGCCGTTCCACCGCCAGTTGCACCTGGCGGTCGGCGTAACCGCCCAACCCCAGCACCAGGCCCGGCTCACCGTGGCCGGGCGCATACATCGGCGACACCGCCCGCAGCGCCAACCCGGCTTCGTTGGCCTGCAGGGCGACCCGCACGTCGTCGAGATCTTTTCTCAACCACAGCACCATGTGCATGCCCTGATCGCAGGGCTGCACCACCGCCAGCTCGGCCGGGATGTAAGCGTTGATCGCCTCGATCAGCACCCGACGCTTCTCGGCGTAGACGCCGCGCATTTTGCGGATATGCCGGTCGAGATACCCTTCGGCGATAAAGGCGGCCAGCACGTATTGATCCGCGCTGGGTGGATGGCGATCCATCAGGATCCTGGCGCCGCAAAAGGCGTCGACCAGCGGCGGCGGCACGATGGCGTAACCCAACCGCAGCGAAGGGAACAGCACCTTGCTGAAGGTGCCGAGATAGAGCGTCCGCTCGGGCGCCAGCCCCTGCAGCGAAGGGAACGGGTGGCCGGCGTAGCGCATCTCGCTGTCGTAATCGTCTTCCACGATCCAGGCCTGCCGCTCTCTGGCCCAGGCCAGCAGGGCGCTTCTTTTCGCCATGCTCATCGGCATGCCCAGCGGATACTGATGCGACGGCGTGACAAAGGCGGCGCGGGCATTGGCGGCCAGGCGCACGCCGGCGGCGACGTCGATGCCGTCGTCGGCGACGGGCACCCTAATCATGCGCCGATCGCGGAACAGGCTATCGAAAATGGCGGTAATGCCGGCGTAGGCAGGATCTTCGACCCAGGCGCTGTCGCCGGCGTCCAACAGGATCTGCGCGGCCAGATACAGCCCCTGTTGGGTGCCGGAGGTAATGAGGATTTGCTGCGGCGTACAGTTTACCGAGCGGGAACGGCGCACATAGTCGCAGATGGCTTCGCGCAGCGGCAGTGCGCCCAGCGGATCGCCGTAGCCCGACGGCGCGCCGGGGCCGCGGGCGCGGATGCGGTTGCCGAGCCGCCGCCAGATATCGTCGGGCGCGGTATCGCCGATTGGCACTGACACAGTGAACGGCACCGGCGGCAGCGCCCGCGCCTGCGTGGCAAAGCGCGCCAAATGCTGAGCCTGTGAAGAAAGCGGAACCGCTACCGCTGAACTCGCCTGCGCCGTGGCGTGCGGCGTGCGGCGCGGCGCCTGATAGTGGGCGACCCGGGTGCCGGAGCCGGGCTGCGGTTCGAGAAAGCCTTCCGCCGTCAGCTGAGCAAAGGCTTCCAACACCGTGCCGCGCGCCAGATCCAGCGCCGCCGACAGCCGGCGCGTCGAGGGCAGCAGATCGCCCGCTTTCAGATCGCCCCGGTGGATGGCCTGGCGCAGGGCCTGCGCCAGCTGGTGGCTTAGCTGACCCGCCTGGCGGTCGAGCTCGCCGAGGGCTGGGACGTCAACGACTTTGGCTGTTCTGGGCATGGATTCCGGCTCGCTTTGCAGTGCGAAAATGAGTATTCAGCGTAAACCACTCTTACTGTGTTCGCTAATGCGCCGTACCAGATTGAAAAAAGGAGCGCGAATCTTGGGGGATGGCCGCGAGAACATTTTACCCGGTATTGTATGCGCTTCATTATTTTAGCGCTATTACCAGGCTTCTATAACGGGGTTACATAATGCAATGTTGCTTATCGGCGAATTTGAAATAAACCTCATCACCAAAATGTTTGGTGATGGCTTTCAGGTGTTAACCAGAGGTGCGCCGCATCTGTTGTGAATTGATTGATGGCGTGTGGGGCTAATGGTGAAGGTAGCATGCATTGTTACACTGCGTAGTGGAATGCCTAAGGTTGCGCAACTCTGCGGCTGTACACGCGTTTAGCGAAATTTTCCCAAGCTAAAATCGGCGATTTGGAATCTGGGATATATTTTTTATTAAACTCAACTAATCCCATTAGTCTTATATTCTGTTTGTTCTATTTTCTTCCTAATTTAAATTTACAAAAACCTATTTTATGTTTTTTTTGTAGGTTTTTATTTTAAATTTAAAGATAATTTCAATATATAAAACTTTTTTCTTCGGGGTTTGTGTATTATGCCTCTGCGTTATCTGAATGGCTTTTTCTATCATAAATATTAATTCCATGATGAGAGGGTTGCCTTTTTAAGGACGGAAGGAAAACAGTCTGAGGCAGTGTTTTGGTGGGAGGTACGATGAAGATATAAATAGCAGACTATGCTTTTCGTGTTTTTGGAATTTATATCTGATTTTTTTTGAAATGCGGGATTTAAGACTCATGATTAAAATCTAATGATAATCATGATTTATTGCACTGTGTGAAGATGACGGCAGTGGAATATATCGGTTGTGAGGCGCTTCTTGAGACTAACTTCTCATGGTTCTCGTAATATTGAATGGCAACTGATCAATTTTAAGGGATTGCCCAAGACTTTTCTGAATTTATAATGACATAAAGACATTATGAATTTAAATGATGCAGTTTTATTTTTTTATTCTTTCAGGGAATCTTAATGATGGAACGCCATCTCTTCGGTTTTATTATAGATCACGACATTCAACTGGACATCGCCAACAAGCGATTGGTGAGAATCAATTCTCTGGCGCCGGAAAAATGGGTGCACTTTAGCGCGGTGACATTAAATGATGCCATGGTGAGCTTACTGGTTTTTTTATTACAACACCATGGCGACGGTCGGAAATTCACCAAAGCGGAAATATTGCAACAGGTGTGGGATGACAACAGTTACTCGTCATCCAGCCAAAAACTCTGGCAAACCATTAAAGAGCTCAGATTAAGGCTCGATGTGATAGGTTTGCCGCACGACTTCATCGTTAATGTGAAGGGGGCGGGGTATACCCTTAATAACCCAGTCGTTACGCCTTTATTCTACGAGTGATTGTATTTAAAAGCGTAAAATAAAAGCGCGCATATCAATATTATCGTTCCTGCTTGGCGTTATTCATGGAAATAAAAGGTAATAGAATGCGTTATTGATAAAATAATCAGGAGTCTATATGAAAAAGTCCTCCGCAATAGTGTTTACCTTGCTCGGCCTGTCTGGCTTGGTCGGCCAGGCGCAAGCGGCCAGTAACGGGACGATTAACTTTAGCGGCGCCGTTTCCGCGACGACTTGCGATGTGAGAGTCAACGGGCAGGCAGCCGATGGCAACATCACGCTGCCTGTCGTCACTCAGGATCAACTGAGCGTGATGAGTTGGACCGCCGGCCGCACGGCGTTTGAGCTGAAACTGAACAGCTGCCAGGGCACCCTGAAAACGGTGGCCGCTTATTTTGAGGCCGGCCCAGGGGTGGACTCCAGCGGGCGTCTGCATAACCTCACCGGCTCGGCGAAGAATGTCGCGCTGCAATTGCGTGAAGGTTCGGGATCATTCAATCCGATCGTGGCCGGCAGCCCAAGTCAAATAACGAATGCTACCTATCACACTATCGCTTCTACCGGTATGGCCACGTTACCGTATACGGTTGAATATTATGCTAAGGGCGCAGCAAGCGCCGGTTCGGTAGTGAGTAATGTGGTGTATTCCCTGCAGTACAAATAACCATTTTACAGGGGGGGCTCCCCCCTGTATTTATCAAAATTACTGGAGTGATGATTATGAGCAATAAAGCTCGTGTTTTTTCGTGCGCGTTTTTTTGGGCCGTGCTTGCCTCTTTTCCCATGATGGCTTCCGCCAGCGTAGTGATTAACGGTACGCGGGTTATTTACTCTTCGTCAGATAAAGAAACTACGGTGAGATTAAATAATGTGGGCAAATCGCCGGTATTAATTCAAAGCTGGATTGATGACGGCGATCCGAATAAAAAACCAGAAAATATCAATGTGCCTTTTATTTTGACGCCGCCGATTAATCGCATTGATGCAGGCAAGGGGCAGACATTGCGTCTGAGTTACACCGGTGCACCGTTGCCGGCGGATAAAGAGAGCGTTTACTGGCTTAACGTGCTGGAGATCCCGGCCAAAAAGCAGCTTACAGGCGATGAAAGCCTGCTGCAAATGGCCTTCCGTTCGCGCATCAAGTTGTTTTTCCGTCCGGATGGACTGAGCGGTGACGCCAATGAGGCGGCAAAGCAGTTGAGCTGGTCCGTGACGCCGGGCGGCGTCAAGGCGACTAACCCGACGCCGTATTTTGTGTCGCTGGTCAGCCTTGCTGCCAACGGCAAGGAAACTGAGGGGCAAATGATCGCGCCGCGATCCGCATTGGAATTTAAAGGCGTCAGCGCTGCAGCGGGAAAATCGTTAAGCGTCGAATTCGTCAATGACTACGGCGCCGTCAATAAATTCATTGCTTTGGTTAAGTAAGCGCGAGCGAAGTCATTAATGGGGCGAATATCGGCCGGGCGTGACGGGGAAAATAACATGAGCGGATATTTTAGCTTTGCGCGCGCGGGCCGCCATGGCGCGTGGCGTTTAACGCCGGCGGCGCTGTGCGTGCTCGGCGCATTAAGCGGCTCAGCCTGGGCCGAAAACGTCGAATTCGATCCGTCATTTCTGAATATGGGTAATCGCGAGCATGTCGATTTGTCACGCTTTGCACGCGGGGCGGCGGGGTTGATCGGAAAACATCGGGTGGCGCTGTATATCAATGAAGAAGCCACAACCAATAGAGAAATTGAATTCAAAACGCGCGCCGATGGCAGCCTGTATCCCTGTCTGACGTCGGACATCGTCAAGGCGATCGCGTTTAACGAGGCGGCGTTGCCGAAAGCGGCGCTGGCGCCACTGGCGCAGGGAGAGGCATGCTTCGATCTGCCGCGGCAAATCCCCGACGCGCAGATGAACTTTGATAGCGGCGAGCAGCGGCTGGATATTGTGATACCGCAGATTTATATGCGTAAAACCGCGCGCGGCAGCGTTGATCCGGCACAGTGGGACAGCGGCGTCGCGGCTCTGTTTCTGAATTACAACCTGAACGGCTATACCAGCTCGTCGCGCGGCGTGGACTACCAATCTTTTTACGCCGGTTTGTCCGGCGGCGCCAACCTGGGCGCTTGGTATCTGCGGCATAACGGCACGTATAGCTGGATGCAAAACGGCACTTCGCAATACGACAGCATCAACACCTTCCTGCAGCGCGATATTCCGCTGCTGAAGGGCAGAGGTGTGATCGGCCAGGCGAACACCACCGGTCAACTGTTCGATACGCTGGCGTTTAACGGCGTGCAGCTGGCCAGCGATGAGCGCATGCTGCCGGAATCGCAGCGCGGCTATGCGCCGGAAATCCGCGGCATCGCCAGAAGCAACGCTCAGGTGACCGTGCGGCAAAGCGGGCAGATCATTTATCAAACCACGGTAACGCCGGGGGCATTCCTGATTGACGATCTGTATCCCACCGGTTACGGCGGCGATCTGGAGGTTACGGTGCGCGAAGCCGATGGCGCGCAGAGTGTCTTCACCGTGCCCTATGCGGCGGTCACTCAGCTGCTGCGACCGGGGACCGATCGTTATGAAGCGGTGCTTGGCAAGGCCGACAGTGGCAGCCTGCGGGAAAAGCCCTGGCTGTATCAGGCTACCTATCAGCGCGGCCTGTCCAATGCGCTGACCGCTTACGGCGGGTTGCAGGGGGCGGCCGATTATCGGGCCGTACAATTAGGGACGGCCGTCGGCACGTCGTTGGGTGCGGTGGGGATCGACGTGACCCAAAGCGACAGCCGCCTGAGCCGCGAGCGACGGCAAAGCGGGCAGAGCTATCGGCTCAGCTACAGCAAAACCGTCAACGAAACCAACAGCAGTCTTTCGCTGGCCGCCTATCGGTTTTCCACCTCAGGCTATATGGATTTCATGACCGCCATGCAGACGCGTGAGCGCATGGCTCCGGGTGAGGGGGATAACGCCGTTCCGCGTGCCAAGAATCGTCTGACCTTCTCTGTTGCCCAAGGGCTGGCGTCGGGATGGGGGCAACTTTATGTCAGCGGCTCGCTGCAGGATTATTGGAACGGGTACGGGCGTGATAAGCAGTATCAGTTGGGCTACAGCAACGGCTATCGGTCGGTCGCCTATGGCCTGAGCGCGGCGCGCAGCAAGACGAGTAACGGCAAGGCGCAAAATAGCTTTTTGCTGAATATCAGCCTGCCATTGGGGCGGCGCGACAAGGCGGGCGCGCCGCAGCTGCGCCTGGGCCTGGCGCATGACAGCAACGGGGCGAGGAGCCAGCAGGCGATGATTTCCGGCAATCTCGGCGCTGCCAATCAGTTCAGCTATGGCCTGAGTGCGATGAACGCCAACCGCAATGGCGGCAGCGGCTCGTTGAACGCTCAGTATCGCAGCCAGATGGCGCTGCTCAGCGGCGCTTACAGCGCGGGCAAAGGCTATCGCAGCGGCTCCGCCGGGCTCAGCGGCACCGTAGTGGGGCATGCCGGCGGCGTATCGTTCAGTTCTTACGGTTCGGAAACGTTCGCTCTGGTGGAAGCGAAAGGCGCCGAAGGCGCCGGAGTTTCCACCTACCCGGGCGTCGCTGTCGATGCGCGCGGTTATGCGTTGGTGCCTTATTTAACCCCCTACCAGCTGAATGAAATTAGCCTGGATCCCAAAGGCGCAGCGTCCGACGTCGAGCTGGAAGAGACGACGCGCAAGGTCGCGCCTTATTCTGGCGCGTTGGTGAAAGTGAAATATAACGCCCGTAAAGGCATGCCGGTATTGATCGACACCGGGTCTGCGGGCGTGCCGGCGCCTTTCGGCGCCGAAGTGCTCGACGAAAGCGGCGCCGTGGTTGGCGCCGTGGGGCAGGGCGGGCTGGTTTATGCGCGCGTCGCTCAGGACAGAGGCGGTTTGCGGGTGCGCTGGGGGGCGGATCGCAATGCGCAGTGCGACTTGAATTATGTGCTGATGCCGCAGCAGAAAGGCGGTCGGCCGGTGTTGCAGCGCTTTAGCGTGCCGTGTCGCAGCGGCGTTGGCGCAGAACGATGAGATCTATTTTTGGCTTGAGAACGCCGCCGGGCACGGCTGCAGCGGCGCGTTTCAACGCGCGGGAGAGAATGAGATGACACAAAAAAACCGCCAGGTTATTTGGCGCGGCATCGCCTTGTTGGCGCTGTTGCTGGCTCAATCGGCGTGGGCCGACTGTTATTACAGCGATAAGTCGAGTATCAAGAACGATCTGACGGTCAATGCGCCTTTGGTGACCGGCAATATCAGTATTGGCGCAGATGTGCCGGTTGGCTCAGTGATCTATACGCAAAACTTTAATCCCTCATTCGGCACAGTATGGGTTAAATGCGATACGCCGCAGACGTTCGTCTCGCTGGTGATGGATTATGAAACGCCTCCGTACCCGTTATCGGGGTGGAGCTCGGCGAAATTCGGCAAAGTGTATGAAACCGGCTTGCCGGGGGTGGGCGTATTTATCGATAATCACTCGTTGGATACTTTCACGCTGCCGTATATTTCCAACGGTACGTTAGTGAAAGAGGATAATGGCTGGGCGAATAACTTGTTCAAGTATCGTATCCGCTTAATCAAGACTGGCGACGTGCAACCCGGTACCGTCACCGGCGCCGCTCTGCCCTGCCTGATGACGCGGGTGGGACCGACCGCAGCCCCCTTTACGGCGATGCGGCTGTGCTTTACCGGCGCTATCAACGTGGAAGCGAAAACCTGCACCACGCCCGATGTTTTCGTCGCCATGGGGAAATATGACATGGGGCGACATTTCACCGGAAAAGGCAGCGTAACCGAATGGAAAGACGCCTCGATCCGCCTGCTGGATTGCCCGAGGTTTTACGGCACGGCCGAGGCCCAGTATTCGGATGACGGTACTGGCAGCATTAGCGGCGCGACCGGCAACAGTCTGACGCTTTCGTTGACGCCCAACACGTCGGTGATCGATGACATCAATGGCGTCATGGGCGTGAAAGAAGGCAGCGGCAGCGCCGGCGGCGTAGGCATTCAGTTGGGATATGGAGCCTCTTTACCTCAGAGCGTACAGTTCTCGCGGGCAATCACCGTGCCGCTTTCCCCTGCCACGCCCACGTCTTTCAGCATTCCGTTGCAGGCCCGCTATATCCAAACCGAGCCTACCGTCACGCCGGGTGCTGCCGACGCAACAGTGACCTTTAACATCAATTATTATTGAGTGGGCGGGCTGGTCAACTCAGCCCGCGCTGATTCAGCAGCACTTTATTCAACTCGCTGTTTTTACGCACGTTCAGCTTGCGCATCGCCGAGCGCTTATGGGCGCTGATGGTTTTCTGGCTGCGCTGCAGCAGGCCGGCGATGCTGCAGGCGGACATGCCGCTGCTCATCAACCCCAACACCTTTTTTTCGCAGTGGCTGAGCGCGGCGATGCGGCAGGCCTGGCATTTCCACATGCCGGCGGCGTGCAGCGCCATCCACGGATGCTGGATAAATTTCTCCAGCGCCATCTGCAACTTGAGGCGGATGGCGTAGGCCGAATCGCGCCGATGGATGCTGAACAGCGGCGGCAGGTTTTTCACCTGTTGCTGGGTCGTGTCGTCAAGGATCAGCAGAGTCAGCTGCCGCTGGCGCGGGATGCCGTAGGGGCTCTGGTAACAGCAGGCGCAGCCCCAGCGCTCTTCCGGCGTGCGGAACACGATTTCGATGTTATCCAACGCCTGCAGCGCCAGCGGCGAGAACTGCGGGTACAGGCGCTGGCATTCGTTCAGGGAGTGCAGATAATCCTGCAGCAGCAGACGCAGCCCCTGCTGGTAGAAGTTATCGCTGTCGAACAGCGTGAAGCGAATATCTGGCATGGGTGGCTCCTTAAAAGGCCGCGGCACCGCGCCGGAGCGAACGGTGACGGCCCATTGCCGGCGATAGCGCGCCGGGCGTTTTCCTGATTTCCCTGGGGCGGTGCGGGGCTTATTGGTACGCCAGCACAAAATTGGCGACGGACGTGAATTCGCCTTCGGTAATGCTTTGGTTCTGAATCGCGCTCGGCCGCCCTTGTACGTAGGCGGTGAAGTTCAGGTTGTTGGGGCCGTTTTGCAGCGCGACGGCGCTGGTGGCCTTATTCAGAGAGATGTCCGCACCCTGATGATCGAACAGGGCGATGGCGGCGCCGTTCGCGCCGTTGTTGATCGCCAGCTTGCCCGGCAGCTCTCCGTCTTCGGTGCCGCTGAAGGTCACGCTGACGGATTTGAACACCGTGGTCTTGCAGTCGGTCAGCTTGATGCTGAATGGCACCGGCGTGGTGTGGCCGTAGCGGTACAGGGTTTTGACGATCACCGTGCCCATCTCCACCAGCTGATCGGCGGACTGCGGTTCGATATTGCACGGGCGGCTCACCACGGTGCCGTGGAACTGCACCGGCGCGCCGATAAGCTCGGTGTTCGCCGCCGCCGGCATGGCGGCAAACCACCAGGGCGCGCAGCTCAGCAGCGCTAAAGCGCGTAGACGCATTTTCCGTTCCTCCCTCGGTTACTGGAATGCCGCCACGATGGTGGCCGATGCATTGAATTCCCCTTCGCCGATCTCTGCGCCGCCGTTGGCGAACGGCGCCGCCACCAGGTTCCAGGAGCCGCCGTTGCCGATGTTCGGCACCGGGTAAAACTCATTCGGGATAACCAACTGGCCTTTATGCGTCAGCCGGATGCCGAGATCGTTCTTGTCGGTTTTGAATACCTCGTTGCTGAAGGAGGCCGCCGTGCCCGACACCGCCAGCTTGATATTCAGCGTGCCGTCCTCGAAGCTGCCGCCCTCGCACTGGAAGCGCACCGGAATGCTTTGCGGGTAGTTCGAGCCGTTGAGATCGCTGCCGCCGATCTCGCCGAACTCCACGTTGATCAACTGGCCTTCGTTCACCACGCATTTATCGGGCACGTAGAGGATTGCGGACTGGATAAACACCTGCGCCATCGGGTTGGGGCCGAAACCGCCGTCGGTCGAGCCGAGGCGGCCGTACATCTCGATGATCTGCCGATCGTTAATCTCAACGCCGTTAATGATTTTTTTGCGCACCCGGAAGGTGATCTTGCCTTTGGAGCCGCTGCCGTAGTTGTTGACCTGCAAGTACGGCGGCTGGCAGCGGTGTTGGCTCAGCAGATTCGATTCGTTGTAAAAAGGCACGGTGACGTAGGCGTTCTTGTTGCCGGCAATCCACACCTCGGCTTTTAAATCCAAAAAGTCATTCAGCTTTAAATAGCCGTTGCCGTAGTCGGAGGGGGGCAACGCCGAATCCGACTTGTAAAAGTGCGGGCTGGTGGGGATAGGGGTATCGCAATACACCTTGCCGGTATAGGTGCCGCCCAGATCATAGGGAAACAGTTTGGTGAACCCCACCTGGTTGGTGATGTTGCTTTCATTCAGATCGATATAGAACTGTTTCGGCCCGCCGTCCGGCGTGACATAGCCGTTGGCCCAGGCGGCGGGGGCCGCCAGCGCGATCGCCAGCGGCAGGCAGAGTTTGGTCAGTTGAGTTTTCATTGCGTTCTCGAGCCTCACAGGTAAATCACCTGAATGTGCGCCACGGCGGCGAACCCGGCCGCCATCACCGCCCGCTGGGTGGATTCCACGCTGGCGCTGAACCACAGGGTGTTGCTGCCGGGCTGCAGAATGTAGGGGCGGCTGCGCTGATTCAGCTCCAGCGCCTGGCCCTGCTGGTCTTGCAGCCGCAGGCCGATGCCCTGTACGCCGCCGTTCAGCTTCAGCAGTGACGGGTTGTCGACGTCGCTTTCGCCGAGAAACACCAGCGTGGCGGCCTGCTCACCCTGCAGGTAGAGGCGGCCGGCATCGCCGTTGCGCGGGCCGGCCGGGTTATCCGCCAGCGCGCGCGCGCCCAGCAGGCAATTGCGGAACGAGAGACGAAAACGCACCGGCGCGCTGCGATCGCCGGCGTTGCGGAAGTCGCGTGCGCTGACGTCGCCCAGATCGACGGACTGATCCCGGCTGTCCGGCGTCAGGCTGCAGGGAGAGCTGAGCAGACCGCCGTGAAAGCTGACGGTGCCGGTGGTGCCTTCGATCACGCCCAGCGGCGTTGCCGCCAGCGCGCCGCCGCCGCACAGCAGTGCGCCGAGCAGCAGAGGGCGCAGTCGATCGGTGAATTCAGCCATGCTGGACCTCCTTATTTTTTCTCGGGCACGGCGGTGCAAACGCCGCCATTGCAGACGAAGCGAAGCTCCGGATGGCCGCCGTAGTCGTTGATGTAGGTGATGACGAAGCTGTTCATGCCGGTGTCGTGCAGCTTGAGGCTTTCGCTGGATTTCGGCTTCAGCATCAGCGGCTGAAAACCGCCGATCGCGCCGCCGCCCTGTTTTTGCGTCTGCCGCGTCATGCCGGTCAGGGTGATGTAAAACGGCGTCGGGTTGTCGACGGTGATGGCGCCGCCGCTTTTACGGAACACCAGCTTTTCCTGCCACACTTCACCCTTGGGCGCGACAATCGCCTTCGGCCGGTAAAACAGCTTGATCTGCGTCTGCAGCGCCAGCTGCATCACGTTGGTTTTGGTGCTTTTCGGCGGGATCTCGCGCAGGTTGAAGTAGAACACCGACTCGCGATCCTGCGGCAGGCGATCCGCTTCCGGCGTCTTGGTGATGCGCACCACGCTGCGCTCGCTCGGCTCCACGCGCTGCAACGGCGGCAGCACCACCAGCGGCGAGGTGATTTTCTGATGCTGCTCGTTCTCCAGCCAGGACTGCGCCAGGAAAGGCAGCTCTTTGTTTTCGTTGACGATATTCAGGCTGATCGATTTGGCGTCGCTCACATAGACGGCGCGCGTGCGATCCAGCGATATCGCCGCGTCGGCGGTGGGCAGTACGGCGCTCAGGGCCAGGCCGGCGGCGGTCAGTAGCGTTATCGGGTGTTTGTTCATGTCATTATTTCTCAGCGTTACGGATTACAGGGTGGCGCACGGCAGCAGCAGCTGGTCCAGCGGCTTGGCGGCGCCCGGGATCACGATGCGGCAGCGGCGTTGGCCTTCCCAGGCGACATCCAGTTTTTCCTCCGGCTGTACGCCGGTCAGATAGACCGAGCCGCCGTCGTTGACCACCGCGACCTCGCGGCCTTTCTCGCTCAGCACCGCGGCGCCGAACGGCGGTTCGCTGCCGTCCGCGAGGCGAATGGTGGCCAGCAGCTTGCTGCCTTTCACCACCTCGAAGTGGCGGTAGCCGATGGCGCCTTCGGTCAGCGTGCCTTGCACCACGGCGCGAGTGGCCTCGACGTCGTCCGCCAGCTTGTTGACGTCGATACGGGTGTCGGTGTTGTAGTAGCTGGTGATGTCGGAAATCACCGCCAGCCCGAAACGGTTGCTGTAGGCGCGGCCGTTGTTGATCGGCACGCCGGCGATGCCGTCGGTGTCGAGCATCATGCGGCTGCCGCCGTTGCTCGAGTTCTGATGCGCCGCGATGCCGTGCCGGGTCGCGGTGAGACCGCCGCGGAACGAGCCGCCGATCGACGAGTAGCTGTCCTGCTGGTAAGAGGCGCTGGCGTTCAGCGAGCCGAACGAGGCGTTGTGGGTGTAGTACCCGCGCGCCAGCGATTTGCCGGACTGGTTAAAGCCGCCGCTGACCTGCCAGGTATTGTCCGGATCGCTGTAGTCGTTGTACGACGCGGTCTGCGTGACGTCGCCGTTGTTGGTTTGCAGCGCATAGCCGACGCGCCGACGATCGCCGATCGGTACGGTGAAGTTGAGCATCACGCTGTCGTCGGTGCGGCCCTGGTAATAGGTGCGGTAAGCCGACAGCGAGGCGGTGATGTTGCTGATATCGCCGATGCTGAACAACTTGCTGGTCGACAGCCCGTAACGATCCTGGGTTCGCGCGTCCCAATAGGTCTGGTGCGAGTAAGTCAGATAGGTGGTGATCGCCCTGGCGCTGTCTTCCGCCATAAAGGTTTTACTGGCGGTGATGGTATACAGCTCTTTCTGACGGCCGTTGTAATTCTTGTCGTAATCGCCGTAGCGCTCCTGCAGATACTGCGACATGTTCATGAATTTGCGTTGCGAGAAGCGGTAGCCGGCGAAGGTGATCTGGCTGTTCAGCTCGTCGAAGCGTTTGGCGTAGTTGAGCTTGAACGACATGCCGCTGGCGGTCGGCTCGCCGGGCAGGCGAGCGATCGACTGGGTGACGTCCAGCGACATGGCGCCGAACACGTTCAGATCGCGGCCGAGGCCGAGCGCCCAGGCGTTATAGTCGCCGCCGAGCAGCGCGCCACCATACAGCGACCAGGCGTTGCTCAGCCCCCAGGAGAAGTCGCTGGCGGAAAACAGCGGCCCCTGGGTGCGGTGGTCGTAGGCCGAGGTTTTGCCGAGCGCCACGTTGTAGCGCACGTAGCCCGGGCGGGTCAGGTACGGAATGGTGGCGGTATCCACCTGGAAGGTCGAGACGGTGCCGTCCTGCTCTTCCACCTTGACGTCCAGCTTGCCGCGCACCGAGCTGTTGAGATCCTGGATGGCGAACGGCCCGGCGGGCACGGTGGTTTCGTACAGCGTGCGGCCTTCCTGCGAGACGGTGATCTTGGCGTTGCTCTTGGCGATGCCGCGCACTTCCGGCGCGTAGCCCTGCAGGTTCGGCGGCAGCATGCGCTCGTCGCTGGCCAGATTGAGGCCGGTGAAGCGATAGGCGTCGAACACCCCGGAGTCGAGATAGATCTCGCCCAGCGTCAGCTTGGCGGCCTGCATCGGCAGCGCGCGGTAGGCGTAGATCTGGTTCCAGTCGAAACCGGTGCTGCGATCGCCGGCCTGCTGATTGTAATTGGCCTGGTAGTCCGCGCGCAGGCGCCAGGGGCCCAGGTTGGCGCCCAAGGTGCCGTAGCTGCTCAGGTTCTGGGCGGTGTTGTTGTTGTGGCTCTGTTTGCCTAACTGGCCGCTCAGGTTGTAGTCCAGCAGCAGGCCGGGAATGCCGTCGTCCCACTGCTCGGGCGGCGTCCAGTCGGGATCGGAGTATTTCATCCACGCCTGCGGGATGGTGATCGCCAGCACGCCGCCGCCGATGCGATCGGAGATGGTCGCGCCTTTGATGCCGCGAATGTCGGCGCACTGGTTGTCGTGCCACAGGGTGATTTTTTTGGCCGCTTCTTCTTTTAACGCCATTTTTTCCACCAGGTCAGGCGGCAGGCACACCTGGCTGCCGCTCTTGTTATCCGGCGACGGGAAATACTGAATGCTGCGCTGGGGCAGCGTTTTCTGGTTGATCTTGATGTCCAGCAAATAAGCGCCGGGCATGACGTAGTCGGCGTCGGAGAAGCGCGAAAGATCCACTTTGCTGCGCTCGCCGATATCCAGGACGTCGGTATTGAATTCCGTGGCGGAAAATGCCGGACGCACCCAGAGGAAAGACAGAATGACGAGGAGAGGTAGGTGTTTCCGTGTCAGTAATGACGTCATAGCATAATCACTCATGGCAAGTCCGCGCCCAATAGCAGGTCATCCGTACGACCTGAATACGTAATGCTGTGCAGCGCCCGCCGGCGCTAGAGATAAGACAGGGTGAATTTGGCCAGAGAGCTGAAGCCGCCCGCCCGCGCCTTGTCGGGATGCAGGCGCAACTGCGCGCCAAAGCGCAGCGTGTTGTCGCCGGCGACGATCTGGTAATCCGCCGTCGTGCTGCCGAGCGGGATCGGCGTGCCGGCATCGTTCAACAGCTCGATAGCCACGCCCTGCGCCTCGCCGTAAACGCCGAGCAGGGAAGGATCCCCGCTGTCGGCGGTGCCGTCGAACGTGACGTTGGCCGCGCGATAGATGAAGTCAGGCTTCACCTGGCTGGCCAGCTCGCAGTTCACCAGTTTGATCGTGAAATGGCGGCGGCTGCCGATCAGCACCGACTGCCCATCCTGCGAGGCGTCGGTCATGGAAATCAGACCAAAATCGACGGTTTGATCCAGGCTGTCGCTGGCGATGCCGCACGGCGTTTCAACGATGGTGCCGCCCAGGCTGACTTTGCCGTGGCCCTGATTTTTCGCTGCCGCCGCCGCGCTGCCGATGCTGAGCGCGATGAGCAACAGGCCGCAAAGGCGGATAGTCATGCTGGCGTCTCCCTGTCTTTCCCTGTTCCCTTGCCGGTATCCTCGGCATGCAATAAAGCGGGGGATGCCCTGAGACATCCCCTGTGGGGTATTACAGGTAAGCCAGGGTGAAGTTCGCCACGCTGGTGAAGTCGCCCGGCACCACGGCGCTTGAGGCGCTGCTGCCCTGCAGATAAGCGGCGAATTTCAGCGAGTTGTCGCCGTCGTTCAGGCCCTGACCGTCGGTCGCGGTGCCCAGTTCCACCTCTTTGGAGTGCAGGTTGTCGTAGATCACGATGCCGGCGCCGGTTGCCGTGCCGCTCAGGGCCAGCAGTTTGTTGTTAACCGGATCAGGCGTGCCGGTAAAGGTCACTTTGACGTTTTTCATGGTGGAGATGGAGCAATCTTTCAGTTCGATGTTGAAAGGCTGCATGCTGGATTTACCCTGGTTGGCCAGGATGCGGCTGCTGATCTGGCCCATCGGCACGGTTTGGTCAACGGATTCCGGCGCGACGCTGCATGGCGCATCGATAATTTCGCCGGTAAAGGTGACTTTACCGCTGCCCTGATTAGATGCGGCATGAGCAACAGATGCGGAAGCGAAAGCAATCACGGTTGCCAGCATTAATTTATTCAGTTTCATTTCTCAGGTTCCTGTAGAGAGTTTTTAAATAAAAAGAACAGCACATCTAAATCCCCCGCGGCGGTGGCAACGCCATGTCGCCGCCCGTGCGGTTGGAGCCAGATCCTTTTGCTCTGGGCAATACGCCGACATCCGTTATTTATGAGAAATAACGAGATTTGGAAAATCGATAATGGATTTTCTGGTAAATAAAATACGTTTTTTACGTGTGGCGTGTTGCTGGGAATATTCTTGCAAATAATAGTATTGCTTGGAAATAGATTTTATTAAATTAAGTCAAATTCAGAATATAAAACCAAAAGGAAAAAGAAATATATTTGCTTTAAAATCAATAGATCGTATACAAATATTATCCAGTATAAATCACTATATAAATAACGATATGCGAGATATTAGATCGGGGGAAATAGGGTGGCACCTACAATTCACAATATTGTTTTGCTAATATCGCTCTGAGGCAGCAGATGATGCATTTCCCTTTAGAAACAAAATATAAAACATAATTTATTGTTTTTATTGTTATTTCATGGTTGTTTGTTCATGAGGGAATGGGGTTTCTTATTCGCGTTTAGCCAGCGTTTAGACCTAATTGGTTAACAATTAAATAACAATTGCACCGGTAGTGAATTATTCTATCGCATTGCGTGATAGGGATTTTTTGCTACCTAACCCATTTTGATTAATCAAATTAAGGCATGTGCTGCTGCCGTTCGCCACATAATGATGACCTAAGTGACAATTAAAGGATTATAAACGGAATGATAACGATGATTAATGCTTGCGGCGGGCGCCGTTGGGTGGGGTTGACCCTATTTCTGCTGTCTCTTATGGCGCTTTCTGGCTGTGCGGGCGGGAGCAAGACAAAACTGAATTCCGTGAAAAAAATCTCACAGAATAATCCTAATGATAAATCCGATGAGCAACGCATCGCGCTTTGTCAGCAGCGGGTTAATTCATTAAAGAATATTAATCCGCAAAGTTACCAAAAACGCATCGCCTATTTTAATGGTCTGCTTTCCAACGCTTCGGGATATGCCGGGGTGCGCGGCAACGTGGATGAGAGTACCCGTAAAGCGATTGATGCTCTTTATCAATATAAAACCGAGAAATTCTGCGCTGACGTCGAGCATGAGCTGATGTCCGATCTGTCCAGCCGGGTTGAGAATCTGTAGCCATGAAGCGATGCGCGCAAGGATGGGCGATGGGGCTTTTGCTGTTGGCGGCGAGCGGGGCCGCTTGCGCCGCCGATGACGGCATTCCCGCGCTGTTGAAGTTTGCCGAACAGCGGCAGGCGCCGCCGGCCGCGCCCAGGGAAGACAGCGCGCGTAAATCGGCGCCCAAACCGGCCGCCAAACCGGCCGCCGTCGCGGGGGCAGACGGCGCTCGTTTAACTTCTCTGAAGCACTCTGTGCAACAGCAGGCGGAGAAAATCCGTCAGCTGGAGCGGCAGTTGGCGGCGGCTCAGGCCGCCGCGGCGCCGAAACGGGAACCGGCCGTCGTCGATATTCGGCCGCTGGCCGATGCCCTGAAGGGATTGCGGCAGGCCGTTGCGCCGGTGCCTGAAGTGAGCGTGCTGTCCGCTTCGTTAACGCGGTCCGAACAGCGCAGTGCAAGTTTGGCGGCGCAGCTGGCGCAGCAGCAGCGGCGGGTAGAGACCTTGCTGGCCGAACGGCAGCAGGCGGCCGAGCCGCCCGCGCTGGCCAGCGAGGCGGACAAGCAGGCGTATGCCGCCGGCGTGTCGCTCGGACGCGACATTCTGCATCTGCAGCAGGAGAACCGGCGCGCGGGGCTGGAGGCGGATCGCCAGCTGTTGCTGGCGGGCATCGCCGATACCCTGGCCGGGCGATTGCGGCTCGATGAAGCCGCCATCGACGGCGCGCTGCACACGGCGCAGCAGCGGTTGCAGCAGGCGCAACAGACGCAGGCGCCGCCTCGGGATGACAACGCCTACCTGGCCAATTTCGTTCGCCAGGAGGGGGTCAAGCAGGATGCGCTCGGTTTCTATTACCGGGTGGACTATGCCGGCAGCGGGGCGATCGGCGCCGACGATCGGGTGGATATCGTGGTGCGCGAAAGCCTGACCGACGGCCGGGTAGTCAAAGACATGGAGCTGGCGGGGACGGTGATCTCGCAGCCGTTGACGCGCTACCCGCCGCTGTTTCGCGCGGCTATCGAGAAGCTGCAGCAACACGGTGCGATCACGCTGGTGGTGCCGCCGGCGCTGGCGTACGGCAAACAGGGCAACCCGCCGGCGATCCCCCCGAATGCCACCATGATTTACACCCTGCGCATCGCTGACGTGCAGCCGTGAGCGGGGTGCTCAGCAGTAACCACTCAGGAGGAATGCTATGGCCAAGGCGCCGAAAACGTTTGAAAGCAGAAAATCGCTGATGCTGAATGTGTTGCAAGGATTGTGCAGGGAGCGTGTGGAAGGATCTGGGGGCCATCATCCCCCGCCGGAGCAGTGGCCGAAGACGCGCGAGCTGGCGGATAAATGCGGCGAAAATATTTATACCACCCGCACCCTGCTGCTGGCGCTGGAAAAGGAGGGTAAGGTTCACTGCACCCACCGCAGCATCAACAATTCTCTCCGCTGGTACAGCTGCGACGAACAGGCAGCGATAAAAAAAGAGTGATTCGACCCTGGCGGTCGCTTTTGACTATTCCTACAGCTAATCATTAATTAAATTTATCATTTGGCGGGGCGTTTCGCTCCGTCAATCCTTCCCCTCCGTTCGCTGCCATCCGCACAGCCATTGCTAAGATGTTTTTAGCAGCCATATACTTATCGCTCAGACGGGAACAGGTATAGGGAGCCGGCATCGTAATGAAGGAAAAGAAAGACATACTGAGATTGGATGATATTCATTATCAAATAGACAGCCAGGTGATCCTGGATTCCGTCTCTTTCACGCTGGGTGAAGGCGAGTTCAAACTGATCACCGGACCTTCCGGCTGCGGGAAAAGCACCCTGCTGAAAATCATCTCTTCCTTAATGGATCCGACCAGCGGAAAGCTCTATTTCGACGGCCAGGCGATCGACGAGATGTCGCCGGAGGCGTATCGCAAGCAGGTCTCTTACTGCTTCCAGACGCCGTCACTGTTCGGCAGTACGGTTTACGACAATCTGGCGCTGCCCTACCAGATCCGCCAGGAACCGCCGGCCGAGCGAAAAATGAAGGCCGATCTGGCGCGTTTCGGGCTGCCGGAGGCGATGCTGACCAAAAGCATCAATGAACTGTCCGGCGGGGAGAAGCAGCGGGTGTCCCTGATCCGCAACCTGCAGTTTATGCCTCGGGTGCTGTTGCTCGATGAGATCACCAGCGCGCTGGACGAGGAAAACAAACGCAACGTCAATGAGATAGTGCATCAGCTGGTGGCGGAACACCGGCTGGCGGTGCTGTGGGTGACGCACGATACCGAAGAGATAGCGCATGCGGACGAAGTGATCACCCTGCGCGCGCGCGGCGCCGAGCAACAGGAGCAACAGCATGAATCAGCATAACATCACCAACGAATCCTTGGGCTTGTCGATGGTGCTGGTGGTGGTCGCCATCCTGATCAGCCACCGGGAAAAGCTGGCGCTGGAAAAGGACATTATCTGGAGCATCTGCCGCGCGGTGGTGCAGCTGATCATCGTCGGCTACGTGCTGAAGTATATTTTCGACCTGGATAACGCCGTTCTCACCGTGTTGATGGTGCTGTTCATCTGCTTTAACGCGGCTTACAACGCCAAGAAACGCAGCAAGTACGTCGAACACGCGTTCGTGACGTCGTTTATCGCCATCACCACCGGCGCGGTGCTGACGCTGGCGGTGCTGGTATTGACCGGCTCCATCGAATTTACGCCGATGCAGGTGATCCCCATCTCCGGGATGATCGCTGGCAACGCCATGGTGGCGGTGGGGTTGTGCTACACCAACCTCGGCCAGCGTTTCAAAAGCGAGCAGCAGAAGATTCAGGAGATGCTCAGCCTGGGGGCGACGCCCAAGTTCGCCTCGGCGGCGCTGATCCGCGACAGCATCCGCGCTTCGCTGATCCCGACCGTGGACTCGGCGAAAACCGTCGGGCTGGTCAGCCTGCCGGGCATGATGTCCGGGCTGATCTTTGCCGGCATCGACCCGGTGAAAGCGATCAAATACCAGATTATGGTGACCTTTATGCTGCTTTCCACCGCCAGCCTGTCGACCATCATCGCCTGCTATCTGGCTTACCGTAAGTTTTACAATGCGCGCCACCAGTTGGTGGTCGGCAACCTGAAGTAACGCCATGAAAAACGGCCTCCGCGGAGGCCGTTTTTTTTTACCCTTGCAGCAGGGCGATGCTCTGGCGGATTTCCCGTTCGATATCCGCCTCGCTCCAGCCGTCCAACTGCGAAGAGAAGGGCTCGAAGGCATAGACGCCGGTGTAGCCCAGGCGTTCCAGGTTCTGTACCTGGCGGCGGCTTTCCAGCCGATCGCCCGTGCTCAGCATGATGCGCTCTTCATCGCTCAGCGCGCCTTTATCCCGCCCATCCTCCACGCCGGACAGATGCACCAGGCCGATCTGCGCCACCTGGATCTGCGCGTCGAAGTCGGCTTGCGCCACACCGCTCAAATAGTGGTGGAACGTATCGAGCACGATGCGATACGGCGCGCCCGAGTCGCGGATGATCGCCTGGGTCAACAGCGACGATCGCAGCGAGCTGATGCCGAAGCCCAGCGGCTCGACGTATCCCTGCACGCCGTAGCGGGCAAACAGCGGCGCCAGCAGACGCAACGCGGCGAGGGTATCGTCCCGTTTTTGCTGCTCGCTGCGCGTGTCGTCGGCGCTGCAGTGCGGGCACAGCACCAGCGCCCGGCTGTGGATGGCCTGCGCCTGCGCCAGCAACGCTTCGGCGCGCTGCTGCAGCGCCGCCGGGTCATCCACCCGATTGAACATGCCGAGGGCGTTGATCGTGACGATTTCAATGCCGTATTGTGCGGCGAGCGCGTTGAGCTGCGCGTCGCTCAGATCGTCGGTCACCTTGCCGCTGGGCATGTCGTTGCGCAGCTCAATTTTGCTGAGCCCGCAGCGTTTCACCAGGCGGAAAAAATTGTCCAGATCGAGATTCGGCGCGATCTTGCGGTTAATGCAGAAGCGGTCCAGCGCAATGTTCATGGGGCATGACTCCAGCGGTCAGGGTTGAGAGATCAGGATTTGCCGTTTTCCAGCGGCAGCGGCTTGCCGTCGGGCAGGGATTGGCGGAGGCGTTTGGCCAGCACCACCTGTTCCATTTTTTCCAGCGAGACGCCTTTGGTTTCAGGAATATAGCGGCCGATAAACCAGTAGCTGAACAGGCAGCAGGCGGCAAAGATCCACATCGGGAAGGCGCCGTGGAAATGCGAGAACAGGTAAGGGTGGTCGTTGATCATCGGGAACGACTGCGACACCGCAAAGTTGGCGACCCACATGCAGCCGACGGCGATGCTCATCCCCTGCGCGCGCATGCGGTTCGGGAAGATTTCCGACACCAGCACCCAGGCGCCGACGCCCCAGGACAGCGCATAAAACACCATGAAGAACAGCATGCCGAACAGCGCGAAATAGCCGGTGGCCTGCGTGTAGAGCGCGTACGAGGTGAGCAGCAGGCCGGCGATGGCGCCCAGCGTGCCGTAACGCATTAGCGGAATGCGGCCCATGCGATCCATCAGCATGGCGCCGATGACCGAACCGACCAACTGCAGCACGCCGATCCAGATGGTTTGGAACAGCGCTTCCTGCGCGTTTTCGGTGACGGTTTTCAGCACCACCGGCGCGTAATACATCATCACGTTGACGCCGGTGACCTGCTGCAACATGGCGATCATGCAGCCGACGAACAGGATGAACCGCACCCGCACATCGCCGTAGTTCAGCTTCCGGTGCTGCTGCTGTTGATCCTGCTGCAGCGAGTCTTTGATTTCTTTCAGCAGATTCTGCGCGTGGGCGGCGTTGGAGACCTTGGTCAACATCGCCAGCGCCTGATCGTCGCGGCCCATCATCACGTTCCAGCGCGGCGATTCAGGAATGACGAACACCAGGATGCAGAACAGAATGCAGGGGATCACGCCCGAGGCGAACATCCAGCGCCAGCCCATTTCCACCAGCCAGGCTTCGCTGGCGAGGCTGGCGATTTTGAAGTTGACGTAGAAAATCACGATCTGGCCGAAGACGATGGCGAATTGCTGCATGCTGAGCGCCCGCCCGCGCATGTCTTTCGGCGACACCTCCGACATGTACATCGGCGACACGGTGGCGGCAATGCCGACCGCCAGCCCGCCGATGATGCGGTAGATGACGAACCAGGTGAAGGTCGGAGCCAATGCGGCGCCGACGGCGGACACGGTGAACAGCAGCGCTGCCAGCATCAGCGCCTTTTTACGGCCCCAGCGCGCCGCCAGCGGCCCGGCGGCGAAGGCGCCGACCACGCAGCCGATCACCACGTTGGAGACTGCCCAGCCGGTTTCGGCCGGGCTGAGATCGAAATAGGCTTTCAACGCTTCGATCGCGCCGGAGATCACGGCGGTATCGTAGCCGAATAGAATGCCGCCCAGGGCGGCGATGCCGCAAATTCGCAATATGTAGCCGGTATTATGCTTACGCTGATATGACATGTGTTGCTCCGATTTTTATCCTGGCTTCCGTCCGCACGGTTGGGTTGTCGGGAAGAGGGCGAGCGGAAGGGTGTGAACCGTGCCTGTCATCAAGGCGATGTCGTCGATAAATGCTGGAACAAACAAGAACATTTATTTCATAATTAGTGAATAATGGAATATTGATTTTTAGATCCAGTTCAAAAAAAACCGTCGCGAGCGATTCGGGCACCTTGGGCGCTCGAGGGCGTGCGGTAATGGCGGCAGGGCAGGCGCAGTGCGGGTTTTCTGTAGCAAAGTCAGTGTGTATTACCCCAACTTTCTCCGCCGCAGTTGCGCTTTCCCTGGCACGGCAATGCAAGCGCCAACCCGATCGACACCGCAAAATTGCGACCTCACGCACTAAAAACAAATTTTTCAAAACAATTTATTTGAAACTTTTTTTTCAATGAAATAGAGTTTGCTGCATCCGGTCAGGATTTAGCCGGCTTGCCGACGGGGTTTGGCGAGCGGGACGATTAACGCCGCGCCGCCTGGGTGTGGCCAGGCGACAGCGGACTTGAAAAGAGGGCGTGACATGAAAACCGTGGGTAACTTTATTGACGGGCAGGTGTGCCTGAGCAGCAGCAATCAAACCGTCGACGTGCACAACCCGGCCAGCGGGCAGGTTGAGCGGCGCGTCACGCAGAGCACCGCCGCCGAAGTCAAGCAGGCCATCGACGTGGCCCACCGGGCGTTTGCCGACTGGTCGCGCACCACGCCGCTGCGCCGCGCGCGCATCATGTTCAATTTCAAGGCGCTGCTGGAACAGCACCGCGACGAGCTGGCCGAGCTTATCGTCAGCGAACACGGCAAAGTGTATTCGGATGCGCTGGGCGAACTGACGCGCGGCATGGAAGTGGTCGAATTTGCCTGCGGCATCCCGCATCTGATCAAGGGCGAATACTCGCCGGACGTCGGCGGCGGCGTCGACAGCTTCTCGCTGATGCAGCCGCTGGGCGTGGTGGCGGGCATTACCCCGTTCAACTTCCCGGCGATGGTGCCGATGTGGATGTTCCCTATCGCGTTGGCCTGCGGCAATACCTTTATCCTCAAGCCGCCGGCGCTGGTGCCTTCGGCCTCGGTGCGCCTGGCGGAGCTGCTGAAAGAAGCCGGCCTGCCGGACGGCGTGTTCAACGTGGTGCACTGCGCCAATGAAGATGCGGCGCAGCTGTGCACCGATCCGCGCATTCAGGCGGTGAGCTTCGTCGGCTCCTCCACCGTGGCGGAACATATCTATACCACCGCCAGCGCGCACGGCAAGCGGGTACAGGCCTTCGGCGCGGCGAAAAACCAGGCGATCGTCATGCCGGACGCCGATCTGGACGCCACGGTCAATGCGCTGATGGGCGGCGCGTTCGGCTCTGCCGGCGAGCGCTGCATGGCGTTGCCGATCGCCGTGGTGGTCGGTGACGACACCGCCGATAAACTGATCGCCAAACTGAAGCCGCTGATCGCGCAGCTGCGCGTCGGGCCGGGCTTGCAGCAGGGCGGCGAAGAGAATGAAATGGGGCCGCTGGTATCGTCCGCTCACCAGAAAAAGGTGCTGGGCTACATCGATCTGGGCGTGGAAGAAGGCGCCACCCTGGTGGCCGACGGCCGCAATTATCAGGTGCCGGGCTACCCTGAAGGCTACTACGTCGGCGGCACGCTGTTCGACCATGTGAAGCCGAACATGCGCATCTACCGCGAAGAGATCTTCGGGCCGGTGCTGGGCATCGTGCGGGTGCCGGACTATCGCACCGCTATCGACACGGTTAACGGCCACGAGTTTGGCAACGGCAGCGCCATCTTTACCGGCAGCGGCCACTACGCGCGCCAGTTCGTGCAGGAAGTGCAGGCCGGGATGGTCGGCGTCAACGTGCCGGTGCCGGTGCCGATGGCGTTCCACAGCTTCGGCGGCTGGAAGCGCTCGGTGTTCGGCGCGCTGAACGTGCACGGCACCGACGGCGTGCGTTTCTACACGCGCATGAAGACCGCCACCGCGCGCTGGCCGGCCGGGCAGCAGACGGTGTCTGAATTCAGCATGCCGACGCTGGGTTAAGCGATCGCAGAGTATGAGCGGGCCGTTGCTCCATGGGGGCAGCGGCCTTTGCACGGGGAGTTAACAGGAGAATCGAAATGTCTTCACTGCTTGCCAAATGTCAGGCGCCGAACGCCGAGGGGCGTATCCAGCACGTGACGCCGGAAAATGCCGGTTGGGGCTATGTCGGCTTTGACGTTTACCGCCTGGCCGCCGGGCAGTCGCTGCAGCTGGAGTGCGGTGACAAGGAACTGTGTCTGGTACTGGTGGCCGGTATCGCCTCCGTCGCCACGCTGCGCGCCGAATACCCGCATATCGGCAAACGCATGAGCCCGTTCGAGCGCACGCCGCCTTACGCGGTGTACGTGCCGCACCACGATCGCATCGACGTGCGGGCAGAAACCGATCTGGAGTTGGCGGTGTGCAGCGCGCCCGGCAGCGGCCACCTGCCTTCACGCCTGATCACGCCGGCGGAAATCGGCGTGGAGCGGCGCGGCAAGGGGCGCAACCAGCGGTTGGTGCATAACATTCTGCCGGACAGCGAGCCGGCCGACAGTCTGCTGGTGGTGGAGGTTTACACCGACGAGGGCAATACCAGCTCCTACCCGAGCCACAAGCACGATCAAGAAGATTCGCCGGACGAGACCTATCTCGAAGAGACGTACTATCACCGCATTCAGCCGGAGCAGGGATTCTGCATGCAGCGCGTCTATACCGACGATCGCACGCTCGACGAGTGCATGCCGGTCTACAATCGCGACGTGGTGAAAGTGCCGCGCGGTTATCACCCGGTGGCGACCCTGGCGGGTTATGACAACTATTATCTCAACGTGATGGCCGGGCCGGTACGGCAGTGGAAGTTCACCTGGGAAAAAGACCACGCCTGGATTAACGGCGAAGGTTACCCCGCCGCGCAATAGGCGCTTGAGGCCCGGCTTGCCGGGCTTTCTCTTTATCAGGGTATAAATTTGACCTAAATTTGCCCTCTCTCTTGCTCAAATGATAACCTGTCCGCACGCGATTGCTCCCTGGTTGAGTGAATCTAACGAACCGCTGTTATGCAGTGAGAATGCCGGTACACAGGAGGAAAAACTATGACAACCACCATGTCTCAAAAAGCGGCGCGCGAAGGATTAGGTTCGCCCGATCTGTTTGAAGGCGGGGTTTACGTCACAAAAAATGGTGTTGCCGAGCTGTTTGTACAAACGGCGGCTGAGAGAGAGGCCGAAATACGGGAACGCAATCTCGAGCGCCAGTCCAACGCGTTGTTGAAACTGACTATGATGGCGAAGCAAGAGATTAAAAATCAGCGCGGTCTGTCGCCCGAAGAAACCTTGCAGCGGCTGCGTGACGCGCGGAAATAGACCCGAGGTGCAGGATGCCCCAGGAAATACGTTTTACCGTCGCGCCGGCGGCGGAATGGAGCCTGAAAGACATCGAGTCTTATAAGAGCGGAACGATAGGGGCCGTCGCAGCCGGGATGTTCGTGGACAATCTGTTGTTATCGTCCCTCGCGGCAATCGCCGACGATCCCGTCCGCTATCGCTTCAACGCCGTGCTGGCGGGCATGGGAGTGCGGTTGCACGAACGATTGGATCCCGACAGCGAATACCGCGTCATCTATGACTACGACGGCCAAACGGTGGAGATTCTGCTTTTCATCAGCATGATGCAGGATCTGGAAAGCGCGCTCTACCGCTATTTGTTGCTGCAATAATCCCGCCGCGCCCGAGCCTGTCGGGCGCGTTCACACCAGCCTTACTCGTCCCGGGCGTTATTCAGCGCCAGCGAGACCGCCAGCGTCTGCGCCAGGCACATCGAGGCCACCTGCGAACGGAACCCGTCCACCTGCGCTTCACGCACCACGAAACAGACGTCGCTGAACGCGGCCAGCGGGCTGACCTGGCTGTCGGTGATGGCGATCTGCTGCGCGCCGCGCTTGGCGCCCAATTCCACCAGTTCCACCGCCTCGCGGGCGTACGGCGAATAGCTTATGGCGATCACCACGTCTTTCGGTTTCACCATGCTCAGCTGTTCGGTGAACATGCCGCCCAGGCCGTCGATCAGAAATGCGCGGCGCTCCAGATGGCGCAGCGCATAGGTGAGGTAGGAGGCGACGCTGAACGAGCGGCGCAGGCCGATCACGTAGATGTTTTCGGCGTTGTTGAGCAGTTCGACGGCGCGATCCAATTGCTCGGGGGCAATCTGCATCGCCAGCTGCTGCAGCGCCTGCGCATTGACCATGGTGAATACGTTGAGAATCTCCGCCGGCTTCTCCGGCGCGACGTTGTCGTCGGTAGAGGTTTGGCGGAACAGGCGCGCGCGCTCGGTATAGTTCACCGTTTCTTCCATCAGATGCTGACGGAACACCTGCTTCATTTCGTTGAAGCCGCTGAAGCCGAAGGCGTTGGCGAAACGGATCAGGGTGGAAGGCGGCACGCTGGCCTGTGCGGCGATGGAGGCAACGGTATCGAAAGCGATGCTGTTACTGTTATCCAAAATATAGCGCGCCACCTGCTTCAAACGCTTGCTCAGCGTTTCATAACGGTGGCGGATCTCGTCCTGTAACAGCGAAAGTTGAGTTGGGTTGTTCATCCATTCGGCTCGCAGTGGGGTGAAGGCGCATTGGCCTGATGCCTGAAATATTGACAGGGTATTTTAACAGACGGAGCGGAAATTTCATTTCCTCAAAAAGCGATTTATTCGATCGCACATTGCGCGACTTCACAGAAAAGGGGCAAAAAAATCCCCTTAAAGCGGCGAAATGGCCTTAAGGGGACGTGAACCTGCTGTTGCTGTCAGTGCGTGCCGCCCGCCTGCGGACGGTACTGGCGCCAGAAACCGATCAGCGTCAGGTATTTTTGTTTCACCTGCTCGATCAGGGCCGCGTCGTCGATTTCCCCCTGCAGCCAGCGGCGCGAAGGTTGGCCGAAAATGGTGCGGCCGACGGCGAAACCTTTCACCCAGCGCGCATCCGCGGCGGCGGCGAAGCCCGCCTTCAGCACCGCCTCCGGGGAGTCGAGCCCCAGGATCAGCACGCCGCGGCAGAAGGGATCGTAGGTGTCGATCAGGGCACCGACCTGCCGCCAGTTTTCTGCGCTCAGCGGTGGCAGTTTCCACCAGTCGGGCTGAATGCCCAACTGGTAGAAATGCTCAATCATCTCCAGGTAATAACGTTCGTCTTTGTCGGCGTTGCTGTCCGGCAGGATCACCTCCAGCAGCAGCTCGTGGCCGGATTTACAGCAGCCGCGGTAGACGTCGGCGATCAGCTCATCCTGTTCGCGACGCAGTTCCTCCGCATCGTGCGGGTGATAAAACACCAGGCACTTCACCACGTGCTCCTGCGGCCAGTCGATCAATTGCGAACCGATATTGCCGTGCTCCAGGCGCAGCGGGCGCGAGCTGGGCAGCTCCACCGGCCGGCCGATCCACCATCCCTGGCCAGTGATCTCGTTCAGCGCCGCCTGCCCATAGGTGGTGTCGGCCAGAATGCCGCTGTTGCCGTTGAGGCCGGCCTGCGCGGCAGCCTGTTGCGCCGCGGTGAGCAGCAGGGTCTTCAGGCGCGGAATGCGTTCCTCGCCGACGCCGGCTTCGCGCGCCATGTCCGCCAGCTGCTTGCGGTGATCGAAGGCGAACACGCACAGTTCCGGCCACTGTTGCTTGCGGGTGGTGACCCGGTGCAGGTGGTTCAGGCGTGCGTCGCGGTCCGGGCGCGTGACCTGCTGTTCACGCTGCAGGTAGTCGTCCAGTTCCCGTTTGGTCGGCATCGCCGGCGCGCAGCCGTGGCGCGAAACCACCAATGCGCCGCAGGCGTTGGCGTAGCGGCAGGCCTGCTCCCAGCCCTCATCGTTCAGGTAGCCGCGCAGCAGCCCGGACATAAAGGCGTCGCCGGCCCCCAGCACGTTCAGCACTTCAACCCGCACACCGGCGTGCAGCTTCACCTGCGCCCAGTCGTCGGCGATTTCACCTTCGAACACCGAGCAGCCCTGCGCGCCGCGCTTGCACACCAGCGTGGCCGCGGTAGTCCGGCGCACGTTTTTCAGCGCCGTCAGCGTGTCGGTGCTGCCGCCGGCGATATGAAATTCCTCTTCGGTGCCGACGATCAGATCGAAATGGTGCAGCACCTCCTGCAGTTCGCGGGTCACCTGGTCTGATTCCACAAAGCGGGTTTCGCCGTCGCCCAGCGACGTCAGCCCCCACAGTACCGGGCGGTAATCGATGTCGAGCGCGGTGCGCAGGCCGTGGCGGCGCGCATACTCCAGCGCCTTCAGCACCGCGGCGCGGGTGTTCGGGTGCGACAGGTGCGTGCCGGTGATGGCCAGCGCGCGGGAGGAGGCGATGTAGGCCTCGTCGATGTCGTCCGGCGTCAGCGCCATGTCCGCGCAGTTTTCGCGGTAGAAGATCAGCGGGAAGGTTTCCTGATCCTTGATGCCGAGGATCACCAGGCCGGTTAATCGTTGCTTGTCGGTGATCAGACAGCGGGTATCGGCTCCGACGCGCTGCAGCTCTTCACGCAGAAAGCGGCCCATGTGTTCATCGCCGACGCGGGCCAGCATGCCGGATTTCAACCCCTGAATGGCGGTGCCGTAGGCCACGTTGCCGGAAGAGCCGCCGAGGTATTTGGCGAATGTGCCGGCGTCTTCCAGACGCGCGCCGATCTGCTGAGCATAGAAATCGACGGCGATGCGCCCGAGACAAATGACATCAAGCTGTTTTTGTTGTGTAGCCATACCCGTTTCCTTCTGTTAAGCAAAACTCCGGCGGCGGCCCGAGCGTGGCGCCCTGCAGGAAGCATGGGGACAGTATGGGGAATGAAAATTTCAATTTCAATATGAAATGAAATTTACACCCCAAAAATGTGATGCGTTTAAAACATCGACAGAGGCGTGGGAAAAGGCGATGAATCGGCTGCGCAAGGGCCGCCGGGGCGGAACATAAAAGGGAGGTGAGGGCAGAGGAAAAGGCTGTCAACCCATGTGCCAACGACTTTTATCGGCCGGTGCGCGGCACGAAGCCCATGAAGGCTGAACCACGAGATGAAACGGGCTTTTCATGCAATATGCGATCTTTATCGCAAAATGAAATGTTTCTTCTGTAATGTGATTTTATGAAAAATATATTTGTTTATAATCGCTTCACGTTTCAGGTTGTCGACTTCGTGAGCAGCGCGGGCATCGCCTGCTCAAGATAATAGCTGCCGCCGCGTAACACAAACACGGGATTGTCGGCTCGGCATGAGCGCTTTCCGGGGCGGCCCTTAATCTAAAGGGTGGGTAAATGGGCAAGATCAGGTTAACCATGGCGCAGGCGCTCGTCAGATTTCTCGATAACCAGTATCTGCTGGCCGACGGCGTGGAAACCAAATTCGTCGCGGGCATTTTCGCGATTTTCGGCCACGGCAATGTGCTGGGGCTGGGGCAGGCGCTGGAACAGGATAGCGGCGATCTGCGGGTGCACCAGGGCCGCAACGAGCAGGGGATGGCCCATGCGGCGATCGGCTTCGCCAAACAGAAGCTGCGCCGGCAAATTTACGCCTGCACCTCATCGGTCGGCCCCGGCGCCGCCAATATGATCACCGCCGCGGCCACCGCCACCGCTAACCGCATTCCTTTATTGCTGCTGCCGGGCGACGTTTACGCTTCCCGCCAGCCGGACCCGGTGTTGCAGCAAATCGAACAGTCTTACGATCTCAGCATCAGCACCAACGACGCGTTCCGTGCGGTGAGCAAATACTGGGATCGCATCGTGCGCCCGGAACAGCTGATGAGCGCCTGCATCAATGCGATGCGCGTGTTGACCGATCCGGCGGAAACCGGCGCGGTGACGCTGTGTCTGCCGCAGGACGTGCAGGGTGAAGCCTACGACTACCCCGACTATTTCTTCCAAAAGCGCGTGCATCGGCTCGATCGCCGCCCGGCGACCGACGGCATGTTGGCGGACGCCTTAGCGCTGCTGACGGCCAAACGCAAACCGCTGCTGGTGTGCGGTGGCGGCGTGAAGTACTCGCAGGCCGGGCGGGCGCTGCGCGAATTCGCCGAGCGCTTCGGCATTCCGTTCGCCGAGACCCAGGCCGGTAAAGGCACGGTATCGAGTGACCATGAATTCAACCTCGGCGGCATCGGCGAAACCGGCTGCCTGGCGGCCAACACGCTGGCCCGGCAGGCCGATCTGGTGATTGGCGTCGGCACCCGTTACACCGATTTCACCACCTCGTCCAAATGGCTGTTCCAACACCCGGACGTCAGCTTCCTCAATATCAACGTCAGCGCCTTCGACGCCGGCAAGCTCGACGGCGTGCAGGTGCTGGCGGACGCCCGCGAGGCCCTGAACGCACTGGGCGCGCTGCTGGCGCAGGCCGATTATCGCGCCGGCTGGGGCGACGCCATCGCCGCGGCGCGCGGTGCCCAGCGTGAAGAGACCGAGCGTGTTTACTCGGTGGAATACAGCGGCGCAGACTTTGTGCCGGAGATAGACGATCACCTCGACCGCGAGCAGGTGTTCGACGAATTTATCGCCCAGACCGGCTCGGCGATGACGCAAAGCCGGGTGCTGGGGGTGCTGAACCGCGAGCTGCCGCCGGACAGCGTGATCGTCGCCGCCGCCGGCAGCCTGCCGGGCGATCTGCAGCGGGTGTGGCACAACCGCGGCGAGCACGGTTACCACGTGGAATACGGCTACTCCTGCATGGGGTACGAGGTGAACGCCGCGCTGGGGGTCAAGCTGGCCGAGCCCCAGCGCGAGGTGTACGCGATGGTGGGCGACGGCGCCTTCATGATGCTGCATTCCGAACTGGTCACCTCGATTCAGGAAGGCTGCAAGATCAACGTGGTGCTGTTCGACAACATGACCAACGGCTGCATCAACAACCTGCAGATGGAACACGGCATGGACAGCTACACCACCGAATTCCGCTTCCGCAATCCACAGGGCGGCAAGCTCGACGGCAAACTGGTGCCGGTCGATTTCGCCATGCTGGCGGCGGCTTACGGGTGCAAAACCTATCGCGTCACCACCGAGCAGCAGTTGCTCGACGCGCTGGCCGACGCCCGCAGGCAAACCGTGTCCACGCTGCTGGACATCAAGGTGCTGCCGAAGACCATGGTGCACAAGTATCTCAGCTGGTGGCGCGTGGGCGGCGCTCAGGTGGCCGACAGCGAAAAAATCGTCGCAGTGGCGCGCAAGCTGCAGGAAAACATCGATAAGGCGCGCGATTACTGATTCGTTTTCATACATTAATCTCGAGGGTAGCGAAAATGACATTGAACATTGGGGTTATCGGCACCGGCGCCATCGGCCGCGATCATATCCGTCGCTGCAGCAAAGTGTTGCAGGGCGCCCGCGTGGTGGCGGTCAACGACATCAACCGCGACAACGCCGCCAAAGCGGTGAGCGATCTGCAGCTGGATGCGCGGGTGTATGACAACGGCCACGATCTGATCAAAGCCGCCGACGTGCAGGCGGTGCTGGTCACCTCCTGGGGGCCGAGTCATGAAGAGTTCGTGCTGGCGGCCATCGCCGCCGGCAAACCGGTATTCTGCGAGAAGCCGCTGGCGGTGACCGCGCAGGGCTGCAAAAACATCGTCGACGCCGAAGCGAAGCACGGCAAACGGCTGGTGCAGGTCGGCTTCATGCGCCCCTATGATCAGGGCTATCGCGCGCTGAAACAGGTACTGACCAGCGGCCAGATCGGCGAGCCGCTGATGCTGCACTGCGCGCACCGCAACCCGACGGTCGGCGAGGCCTACACCACCGATATGGCGATCACCGACACCCTGATCCACGAAATCGACGTGCTGCGCTGGCTGCTCGACGACGACTATGTGTCGGTGCAGGTGGTGTTCCCACGCAAGAGCCCGAAGGCGTTCCCGCACCTGAAAGATCCGCAAATTGTGCTGTTTGAAACCGCCAAGGGGACGCGCATCGACGTCGAAATCTTCGTCAACTGCCAGTACGGCTACGACATTCAGTGCGAAGTGGTGGGGGAAACCGGCATCGCCAAACTGCCGGAACCGTCCTCGGTGCAGATGCGCAGCGGCGCCCGCCTGTCGACCGAAATCCTGACCGACTGGAAGGATCGCTTTATCGATGCCTATGACGTCGAGCTGCAGGGCTTCATCAACGACGTAGCCGCGGGCAAGTTGACCGGGCCTTCCGCCTGGGACGGCTACGCCGCCGCGGTAACCGCCGACGCCTGCGTGGCGGCCCAGCTCAGCGGCGAGATCGTGCCGGTGACCCTGCCGGCGCGCCCGGCGTTTTACGGTAAATAACCGCTCGCAGCGCGTAACCACGATTGCAGAGGAGTGACCATGAAGATCGCTTTTGATGTCGACGTTATCCGGGATTTGGGCGTCACCAAAATGGTTCAGCAGGTGGCGGACTGGGGCTACAAATACATCGAGCAGTCGCCGCACCCGCAGATCAACCCGTTTTACAAACATCCGAAGGCCAGCCGCGAAATCATGGCGGAGTATAAAAACGCCCTAAAAGCGACCGGCGTGGAGATCTCCTCATTTATCGTGGTGTATCGCTGGTCCGGTCCGGGGGAAGATCGCCGCCAGGCGGCGGTCAAAAACTGGCGGCGGATGATCGAAATTGCGGTGGAAATGGGCGTGCAGGTGATCAACACCGAACTGGCCGGCAATCCCAACGAACCGGAGATCTGCGAGGAGCTGTGGTATCGCTCGATGGAGGAGCTGCTGCCGATCGTTGAGCGCGAGGGTATTCGTATGGAGATCCAGTCGCACCCGTGGGACTTCTGCGAGCTGAGCAACGAAACCGCCGACCTGGTGAAGTCGCTGCGCAGCGACCACGTCAAATATCTCTACAGCGTGCCGCACACCTTCTACTACGACAAGGGGCAGGGTGACGTAGCCGGGATGCTGCAGTACGCCGGGGACGATCTGTCCCACGTGCTGATCGCCGACACCATGAACCACACCAAGCACTGCCGCTATATCGTCAACCCGCCGGGCGTTGACGCCGCGGTGCACCAGCACATCGGCATCGGCGAAGGCGAGGTGAATTTCGACGCCCTGTTCCAGACGCTGCGCGACATGGAATTTGCCAACCGCAGCTTCAAGGTCGGCGGCGAATCGATCATCTGCACCTCGCTGTTCGGTTACCCGGAAAAGATGCCGAGCCAGGCGGTGGCGACCAGAGAACGCATCGAAAGAGAGCTGTTGGGCAAATAATCTGATTCGGCTCGCCGGCGGCGTTTGTACCGGCGGCCCTGCAAGGACCGAGGCAAACCATGAATAAAGACAACGTGAAATTGGCCATTGCGCCGATCGGCTGGACCAACGACGACATGCCCGATCTGGGCAAGGAGAACACCTTCCAGCAATGCGTCAGTGAAATGGCGCTGGCCGGTTTCACCGGCAGCGAAGTGGGCAGCAAATACCCGCGCGATCCGGCGGTGCTGAAACCGATGCTGGATATTCGCGGCATCCAGATCTGCAACGCCTGGTTCAGCACCTTTTTCGCCGACGGCCAGAAAGACAAAACCATTGATGAATTTATCAACCACATGAATTTCCTGCATGCCATGGGCGCCAGGGTGATTGGCTGCTCAGAGCAGAGCAAGAGCATTCAGGGCACCACCAAAGGCGTGTTCGAAGAGAAGCCGTACTTCAGCGATGAAGAGTGGCAGCGCGTGGCCGACGGTTACAACGAGTTGGCGAAGATCGCCGCCGATAAAGGCATGCAGGTGTGCCTGCACCACCACATGGGCACCGGCATTCAGACCACGGCCGAAATCGATCGCTACATGAGCATGGTCAACGACGACGTTTACCTGCTGTTCGATACCGGCCACGCCTACTATTCGGAAGGCAGCCAACAGGCGATGATGGCGATCCTGGAGAAGTATCTGCCGCGCATCAACCATGTCCACCTGAAGGACGTGCGCGATGAGGTGGTGGCGGAAGTGAAGGCCAACAAGCTGAGCTTCCTCGACGGCGTGAAGAAGGGCACCTTCACCGTGCCGGGTGATGGCGTGATCGACTTCAGGCCGGTGTTCAAGCTGCTGGACGAGCGCGGTTACAAAGGGTGGATGGTGGTGGAGGCCGAGCAGGATCCGGCGCTGGCCAACCCGTTCGAGTATGCGGTGAAGGCGCGCCGTTATATTCGGGAAACTGCCGGTATTTAGGCGGTGGGGGGCAATAAAGATCGAGGGGCGCCACCGGCCCCCTTTTTTGATGGCGGCGCGTTAGCCGCCGAGCGTTTGCCAGGTTGTGACCTGGCTGCCCGGCCACGGCGTGGCGGCGTATACGCCCCGGGCGATCGCCCGAGCGAGGGTGTCCGCCGCCAGCGCGCCGATCTGCAGCACCGCCAGTTCGCGGCTGCCCTGTACCTCGCGCTGCCCGGTGGACAGGGCGAACACCACGTCGCCGTCAAACGGGCTGTGCAGCGGGCGAATAGCGCGCGCCATGCCGTCTTGCGCCATGATGGCCACCCGTTTCAACTCCACACGCGTCAGCGCCAGATCGGTGGCGATGCAGGCCAGGGTGGTGTTCTTTCTGCCGCCTTGCGGCTCTTGCACCATCCAGTCTTCGCCCTGCGCGCGCAGTTGCGCCAGCGCCGCCGCGCCGCCGTTGCCGAATTCACCGTCAATTTCATAGGGCGTCGCCCAGAAGGCGCGGGTGCCGGGCGCTACCACCGCTCCCAGGCTGTTGACCGCCACCAGTGCACCGACGGTAGCGCCGCTGGCGGCAACGATCGATGCCGAACCGAGCCCGCCTTTCAGCTTGCCCATGCCGGTCATGGCGCCGTAGCCGGCGCCGACGGTGCCCAGTGGAAAGTCCAATCCAGCCTTGCCGACCGCGTCGATGCCCAGCTGGCGATACGGCGGCGTGAGCTGCCAGTTTTTATCGCCGCCGTTGGCAAGGTCGTACAGGCAGGCGGTGGGCACGATAGGTGAGACCGGCACGCCGGGAGCCGGCCGCAGCGCATAGCCTCTGCCTTGTAGCCCGAGCCAGGCCGCGACGCCGTCCGCCGCCGCCAGGCCGTATACCGAACCGCCGCTGAACGTCAACGCATCGACGGTCTGTACCAAATTGTCTTCACCCAGCGCGTCGGTTTCCCGGGTGGCGGGGCCGCCGCCGCGCACGTCCACGGCGGCAATCGCCGGGCTGTCCGGCAGGATCACCGTCGCGCCGGTGCGCACCCGGCTGTCCTGCGCCACGCCGACCTTCAGGCCGGGCACATCGGTAATCAGGTTGCGGGCGCCAGGGCGACCGGCGGCGGAAGTTGGCATAGCGGCACCTAATGGGGTGAAGGGGGAGAACATGCTGGCGGCGGTCAGGCCGGCCAGCGCGTGTAAAAAGGTTCGGCGGTTGATATTCAGGGGCCGGCGCAGCGGCCCCTGCGGGGGGATGAGATCACGCATCGCCGCGCGGCTGCCCGGAGCGAAAACGCGCCATATGGTAGGCATCGACCAGCACGCCGTCGCGAATGGCGAAAGCGCGGCTGGTGCCTTCAATCTCAAAACCGAACTTGCGATACAGCGCGATGGCCGCCGGGTTGTCGGTGAACACCGTCAGTTCGATGCGCTCGATGGCCGCCCAGTTGTCGCACAGGTCGATCATCGCCTGCATCAGGCGGCTGCCGACGCCTTTACCGTGGTAGCGCGGATCGACGCCGATGCCGAAGGTGGCCACGTGGCGGCGGCGAACGCGCTGATTCAGCATCACGGCTAACTGACCGACAAGCTGCCCGTCAACGAAGGCCGCCAGGTTATGCGTGCCCGGTTCGGGGTTGGCGAGGCGTTTCTGCCAGGACTCGACGGACGGTAGCGGGAGCTGCAGCGTATCGCGGTAGACGGGCGTCTGAGAATAAAGATGATGCAGAGCCTGAGCATCCGATGTTTCCACGTGGCGTATCACGATCTCGCTCATCTCGCTGCTCCTTTTGCTTACCGGTTGAATAACCTCTGAATTTATCCGTTTACTGCCTTGAGTCAATATTATTTCAACGGGTCAAAAAAAACGCTTTACAGGTGCGAATGATAATGATTATTATTGCGATGCGTTCCGGGGAGGGCATCAATCCTTGATACTCTCGCTGCGAAGGCACGACATTGCTCACATTGCTTCCAGTGTTTACTTAGCCAGCTCGGGTGCTGGCTTTTTTTTTGCCCTTTTTCAGCCGGTTCCGCTTTCAACAAATCCGCTGCCCATCCGCTGTTTCATTTCATCGAAATTTTTGAACAGAGGCATGAGTTTTTTACGCTTTCTTATTCTGCTGGCAGGACTAGACTGTAAAAAAACATTGAGGAGAGTTGAAAATGATTTATGTACGTAAAGCGGAAGACCGCGGCCACGCCAATCATGGCTGGCTGGATAGCTGGCACACCTTCTCATTTGCCGATTACTACGATCCGAACTTTATGGGGTTCTCGGCGCTGCGAGTGATCAACGAAGATGTGATCGACGCAGGGCAGGGTTTCGGTACTCACCCGCATAAAGACATGGAAATCCTGACCTACGTGCTGAGCGGCACGGTGGAACATCAGGACAGCATGGGCAACAAGGAGCAGATCCAGGCCGGTGAATTCCAGATCATGAGTGCGGGCACCGGGGTGCGTCACTCTGAGTACAACGCTAATCAGGATCGTCCGTTGCACCTGTACCAGATTTGGATCATCCCGGATCAGGTCGGGCTGGAGCCGCGCTATGAGCAGCGCATGTTCGACGCGCCGCAGGGCCGTCAGCTGGTGCTGTCGCCGGATGCGCGTGACGGCTCGCTGAAGGTGTTCCAGGATATGACGCTGTCGCGTTGGGCGCTGAATAAGGGCGAGCAGGGGGAATGCCCGATTGCCGCCGGCCGTCGCGTTTGGATCCAGGTGGTGCGCGGCAAGGTCTCGGTCAACGGCCAGACCGCCGGCATCAGCGACGCGTTCGCGGTGTGGGATGAATCGGCGCTGACGATCCAGGCCGACGAAGAGAGCGAAATCCTGCTGTTCGATCTGCCGCCGGTGTGATTAAGCGGTAAATTTCAAGGGCTCACGGTGTGAGCCCTTGAGGTTAATGACACGTCTGACGATGTTGCCTGACTTGACGCCGCCAGCATATAAAAACAAGGAAAATCAATTTATTGATTTTCGGCTAATCATCACAAAGGGGGAAAAACCACGCTTTTTCCCCCTTTGTCAGCGTATGAAGGGCTCACTGTGTGAGCCCTTTTTGCGTTGGCTGTCGCATAACCGACAATATCGGCCCGCCGTTTTTTTTGCTAAAATGACTGCCCATTCACGGTTAGTCAGTTCATTGATAATGAAGAAAAAACGGCCGGTACTCCAGGATGTGGCGGACAAGGTGGGCGTGACCAAGATGACGGTGAGCCGTTATCTGCGCAATCCCGACCAGGTTTCCGCCGCCCTGCAGCAAAAAATCGCCGTCGCGCTGGATGAGCTGGGCTACATCCCCAACCGCGCGCCGGATATCCTCTCCAACGCCACCAGCCGGGCGATTGGCGTGCTGTTGCCGTCGCTGACCAACCAGGTGTTCGCCGAAGTGCTGCGCGGCATCGAAAGCGTAACCGACGCGCACAACTACCAAACCATGCTGGCGCACTATGGCTACCTGCCGGAGCGTGAAGAAGAGCGTCTGACCTCGCTGCTGTCTTACAATATCGACGGCCTGATCCTGTCTGAGCGCCATCACACGCCGCGCACCCTGAAAATGATCGAGGTGGCGGGCATTCCGGTGGTGGAGCTGATGGACTGCGTCTCACCGTGCATCGATCTGGCGGTGGGCTTCAACAACTTCGAGGCGGCGCGCCAGATGACCCAGCAGATCATCGCGCACGGCCACCGTCACGTGGTCTATTTCGGCGCTCGTCAGGATGAGCGTACCATCATCAAGCAGCAGGGGTATGAGCAGGCGATGCGTGAATCCGGCCTGGAGCCGTACAGCATCATGACCGCGCGTTCTTCCTCTTATTCCGCCGGCGGCGAGCTGTTGCGCCAGGCGCAGCGTGACTACCCGCAGATCGACAGTATCTTCTGCACCAACGATGACCTGGCGATCGGCGCGGCCTTCGAATGCCAGCGGCAAGGGCTGTCGATCCCGCAGGACATGGCGATCGCCGGTTTCCACGGCCATGACATCGGCCAGGTGATGGTGCCGAAGCTGGCCAGCGTGCTGACGCCGCGCGAACGCATGGGCCAGATCGGCGCCGAGCGCTTGCTGGCCCGGCTGCGCGGCGAAACGGTGTGCCCGCGCATGGTGGACGTCGGTTTCACCGTGATCCCCGGCGGCAGCATCTGAGCCATTTTAACGTTCTGTTTTAACACTCTTTCTTTTTACAGCGCGCCCTGAGGCGCGCTGGTTACCCCGCCTGTAAGCCCGCCGCTCGTTGCCGGCATAAGTTTGATCTCTGTCCCAGAACGCGAATTTTAGCCGGTTACCCGGTTCCGGCGCTCATGTTGTTACCGGTATCATGATACCGGTAACAACGAGTGCGCGGTCATCTTGCTGCAAGACTGAACCTCTGACTCAACAACACCTACAGCTCTTCTTAAACACCGGGAAAGAGCCTAAAAATAAAACAACCGCACGCTTTACGCCTATTGTAAAGAGAGTCGCGATAAAAGGTTGGAGAAAAACTATGCCATTAGTGATTGTTGCAGGCGGCGTAGCGCTGCTGCTGCTGCTGATGATCCGCTTCAAGCTGAACGGCTTTATCTCTCTGGTTCTGGTTGCTTTGGCGGTCGGGATCGCGCAGGGTATGCCGGTCGATAAGGTCATCGGCTCCATCAAGGCCGGCGTGGGCGGCACGTTGGGCAGCCTGGCGCTGATCATGGGCTTCGGCGCCATGCTCGGCAAACTGCTGGCGGACTGCGGCGGCGCACAGCGCATCGCCACCACGCTGATCGACAAGTTCGGCAGAAAACACATTCAATGGGCGGTGGTGCTGACCGGCTTCACCGTCGGCTTCGCGCTGTTCTACGAAGTGGGCTTCGTGCTGTTGCTGCCGCTGGTGTTCACCATCGCCGCCTCCGCGCGTATCCCGCTGCTGTACGTCGGCGTGCCGATGGCCGCCGCGCTGTCGGTGACCCACGGCTTCCTGCCGCCGCACCCAGGCCCGACCGCCATCGCCACCATCTTCCATGCCGACATGGGTAAAACCCTGCTGTACGGCACGCTGCTGGCGATCCCGACGGTGATCCTGGCCGGCCCGGTCTATGCCCGCTTCCTGAAAGGCATCGACAAGCCGGTGCCGGAAGGCCTGTACAACCCGAAAACCTTTACCGACGCGGAGATGCCAAGCTTTGGCGTCAGCGTCGCCACGTCGCTGGTGCCGGTGATCCTGATGGCGCTGCGCGCGGTCGCTGAAATGGTGCTGCCGAAGGGCCACAGCCTGCTGCGCTTCGCCGAGTTCTTCGGCGACCCGGTGATGGCCACCCTGATCGCCGTGCTGATCGCCATCTTCACCTTCGGCCTGAACCGTGGCCGTACCATGGATGAAGTGATGGGCACCATCACCGACTCGATTAAAATCATCGCCATGATGCTGTTGATCATTGGCGGCGGCGGCGCCTTCAAGCAGGTGCTGGTGGACAGCGGCGTTGAGAAGTACATCGCCGGCCTGATGGAAGGCAGCAACGTTTCGCCGATCCTGATGGCCTGGTCGATCGCCGCTGCGCTGCGTCTGGCGCTGGGTTCCGCCACCGTGGCGGCGATCACCGCGGGTGGCATTGTGGCGCCGCTGATCGCCACCACCGGCGTCAGCCCTGAGCTGATGGTGATTGCGGTCGGTTCCGGCAGCGTCATCTTCTCGCACGTCAACGATCCGGGCTTCTGGCTGTTCAAGGAGTACTTCAACCTGAGCATCATGGAAACCATCAAATCCTGGTCGGTGCTGGAAACCATTATCTCGGTGTGCGGCCTGGTGGGCTGTCTGCTGCTGGCGACGGTCGTATAATCTTTATCCGGCGCCCTGCGGGGCGTCGGCGTTCCAAAGTATCTTTATCAGTCGGGACGCATTTGGCGCGCTCGCGCCAGTTCCCATAAGGGCATGACACAATGAGCAATCCGCAGAATCACGTATTTGTTTTGATGGGCGTTTCCGGCAGCGGCAAATCCGCCGTGGCCAGCGCTGTCGCTCACCAGGCCAACGCCGCCATGCTGGACGGCGATTACCTGCACCCGCGCGCCAACATCATCAAAATGTCCTCCGGGCATGCGTTGGACGACAACGATCGCGCGCCGTGGCTGGCGGCCCTGAACGACGCCATCTTCGCCATGCAGCGCACCAACGACGTGTCGCTGCTGGTGTGCTCGGCGCTGAAGAAAAGCTATCGCGATCGCCTGCGCGACGGCAATCTCAACCTGCATTTCCTGTATCTGAAAGGCGACCAGTCGGTGATCGAGGAGCGTCTGAAGCAACGCAAGGGCCATTTCTTCAAGCCGCAGATGTTGATTTCCCAGTTCGCCACGCTGGAAGAGCCGGGCGAGCAGGAGCCGGATGTGCAAGCGATCGACATCAACCAGCCGTTGGACGGCGTGGTTGCCGATACGCTCGCCTATATTCGCCGCGTTACCGCCCGCTAAGCGCGGACCGTTGTCGGCGCCGCCAGGCGCCTACAGCTTCATGTAAGCCCGCACGCCGTCCAGGAACATCTGGGTCGACAGCATCACCAGAATCAGCCCCATCAACCGCTCCAGCGCGCTGACGCCTTTGCTGCCCAGCAGGCGCAGGAACAGGTTCGACATCAGCAAAATGGCCGCAGAGAGGCCCCAGGCGATCAGCAGCGCCGCCACCAAATGCGGCAGCTGATGCGGGTATTGGTGCGACAGCAGCATCAGCGCCGCCAGAATTGATGGCCCGGCCACCAGCGGGATCGCCAGCGGCACCAGGAATGGCTCCTCGCCGGCGGACAGCCCGGAGCTGTTCCCCTCCTGCGTGGGGAAAATCATCTTGATGGCGATCAGAAACAGGATGATGCCGCCGGAAATGGAGACGGTTTCGGTACGCAGGTTGAGGAACGCCAGAATTTTCTCGCCGGCGAACAGAAAGATCAGCATCAGCAGCAGGGCGATCAGCAGCTCGCGGATCAGCACCACCCGGCGGCGGCGCGGCTCCAGGTGCTTGAGCACCGACATGAAAATCGGCAGATTGCCCAGCGGATCCATAATTAAAAACAGCAATACCGTAGCGGAAATCATCTCTGTCATGGTGACCTCGTGATCGGGAAAACGCCTCGGCCTTTACGGCCGCGTCCTTGCCTATAAGAAGGATTGCTGAGAAATCCCCAGCCATCGAATAAATTCACTTTGCGCCCGCGCCGACATTTTGTAAGGTGAGGAGATATTGCACACAACTCGTTATCACCTAATAAGCCCTTATCCGGGCAGGACACAGATATTATGAAAAACGTTGGTTTCATCGGTTGGCGCGGAATGGTCGGCTCGGTTCTCATGCAACGCATGACGGAAGAGCGCGATTTCGACGCCATTCGCCCGGTCTTTTTCTCCACCTCGCAGCACGGTTCCGCCGCGCCGGCCTTTGGCGGCCAGCAGGGCACGCTGCAGGATGCGTATGACATCGACGCGCTGAGCGCGCTCGATATCATTATTACCTGTCAGGGCGGCGATTATACCAACGAAGTCTATCCTAAGCTGCGCGCCAGCGGTTGGCAGGGTTACTGGATCGACGCGGCCTCGTCGCTGCGCATGCAGGACGACGCCATCATCATCCTGGATCCGGTCAACCACGCGGTGATTCAGCAGGGCCTGGACAAAGGCATCAAAACCTTCGTCGGCGGCAACTGCACCGTCAGCCTGATGCTGATGTCGCTCGGCGGCCTGTTCGCCAACGATCTGGTGGAGTGGGCGTCGGTCGCCACCTACCAGGCGGCCTCCGGCGGCGGCGCGCGCCACATGCGCGAACTGCTGACCCAAATGGGCATGCTGCACGCCGACGTGGCGAAAGAGCTGCAGAACCCGGCCTCCGCCATTCTGGATATCGAACGCAAGGTGACCGAGGCCACCCGCAGCGGCAAACTGCCGACCGATAACTTCGGCGTGCCGCTGGCCGGCAGCCTGATCCCGTGGATCGACAAGCAGCTCGACAACGGCCAGAGCCGCGAAGAGTGGAAAGGCCAGGCGGAAACCAACAAGATCCTGAACACCGCCAGCGTGATCCCGGTCGACGGTCTGTGCGTGCGCGTCGGCGCGCTGCGCTGCCACAGCCAGGCGTTCACGCTGAAGCTGAAAAAAGACGTGTCGCTGCCGGAAATCGAGCAGATGCTGGCGACGCACAACGACTGGGTGCGCGTGATCCCGAACGACCGCGAACTGACCATGCGCGAACTGACGCCGGCGGCGGTGACCGGTACGCTGAATACGCCGGTCGGCCGTCTGCGCAAGCTGAATATGGGGCCGGAGTACCTGTCGGCGTTCACCGTAGGCGACCAACTGCTGTGGGGCGCGGCCGAGCCGCTGCGCCGCATGCTGCGCATCCTGCTGTAAACCCGCACTTCCAGGGGGCTGGCTGCTTTCAGCCCCCTAATGCCTTATTTTCCGCTTTTTTGTTCGCCGCGCACCGCGTCGGGCAGCGTCATCGCCAGCCTCGTTTCAATGGGCGGGATCCCGCCTATCTCCTCGTCAGCCGCCGCATGCAAACGCCGCCAGGCTGGCAGTTTTCTTAATGAAGAATTTTCCTGAGCAATGCTGAGCAGTTTTTAACAGACATTGGCTATGCTTAATGCATGGGTGGACACTTTTTCACCATGACTGAAATATTTCAAAAAATAAGCATAAAGAGCGAAATTCAGGTCGGCAGAGTAAAGATTGGTCAATAACCGACCGCAATCACGCTTTAGAGTCCGAATGCATTGCATGATGACCAAAACGGCCAAGGAATAATCAACAAGCCGTGCTTAGATCATGCTGTTAATCTAAGGAAGAAGACTATGCCTGTACTTCCCGATCGTGACGTGATTGATCAGATCATCGCCGGCCATTACGCCGATCCCTTCGCTCTGCTTGGCATGCATGCGACCGATAACGGTCTGCAGGTGCGCGCGCTGCTGCCGGACGCCGGCGCAGTCTGGCTGGTGGAACAGCAAACCGGCCGGCGGCTGGTGCAGCTGAACTGCGACGATCCGCGCGGTTTCTTCAGCGCCGTGGTGCCGCGGCGCAAAAATCCTTTCCGCTATCAGCTGCAGGTCAGCTGGCGCGATCATCAACAGATCGTCGACGATCCTTATCGATTCGGCCCGCTGCTGCAGGATATCGATAGTTGGCTATTGGCTGAGGGTACGCATTTGCGCCCCTATGAACGGCTGGGCGCCCACCTCGTCACGCTGGATGGCATCGACGGCGTCAGCTTTGCGGTCTGGGCGCCCAACGCCCAGCGTGTTTCGGTGGTGGGGGAATTCAACTTCTGGGACGGCCGCCGCCACCCGATGCGTCTGCGGCGTGAAAACGGCATCTGGGAGCTGTTCTTGCCCGGCGTGCAGGCCGGCCAGCTGTACAAATATGAAATCGTCGATTGCTACGGCAATACTCAGTTGAAAGCCGATCCTTACGCCTTCGAGGCGCAGATGCGCCCGGATACCGCCTCGCTGGTGGCGCCGCTGCCGGAGGTGGTGCCGTCGACGCCGGCGCGCCGCCGCGCCAACGATTTTGACCAGCCGATCGCCATCTACGAGGTGCATCTCGGCTCATGGCGCCGCCACACTGACAACCACTTCTGGCTCAGCTACGGCGAGCTGGCGGTGCAGCTGATCGATTATGTGAAGGACATGGGATTCACCCATATCGAGCTGCTGCCGATCAACGAGCACCCGTTCGACGGCAGCTGGGGCTATCAGCCGCTGGGGCTGTATGCGCCGACCCGGCGCTTCGGCACGCCGGCTGACTTCAGGGCGTTTGTGGCGGCGGCGCATGAGGCGGGCATCAACGTGATCCTCGACTGGGTGCCGGGGCACTTCCCGAGCGACGCCTACGGCCTGGCGAATTTCGACGGCACTGCGCTGTACGAGTACGCCGATCCGCGCGAGGGCTACCATCAGGACTGGAATACGCTGATCTACAACTACGGTCGTCACGAGGTGCGCAACTACCTGGCGGGCAACGCGCTGTATTGGCTGGAGCGTTTCGGCATCGACGCGCTGCGGGTCGATGCGGTGGCGTCGATGATCTATCGCGATTACAGCCGCGCCGACGGCGAGTGGGTGCCGAATTACTACGGCGGCAACGAGAATCTGGAGGCCATCGCCTTCCTGCGTTATACCAACCAGACTATCGGCCAGGCGCAGCCGGGCGCGGTGACGCTGGCGGAGGAGTCCACCGACTATCCCGGCGTCACCCTGCCGCCGGACGCCAACGGCCTGGGGTTCCATTACAAATGGAACCTCGGCTGGATGCACGACACGCTCAATTATATGAAGTGCGATCCGGTGCACCGCAAGTATCACCACAACCAGATGACCTTCGGTATGCTGTACGCCTATACCGAGAACTTTGTATTGCCTATCTCGCACGATGAAGTGGTGCACGGCAAAAAATCGATCCTAGACCGTATGCCGGGCGATGCCTGGCAAAAGTTCGCCAACCTGCGCGCCTATTACGGCTTTATGTGGGCGCATCCGGGCAAAAAGCTGCTGTTTATGGGCTGCGAATTTGCGCAGGGGCGCGAGTGGAATTTCGATACCAGCCTCGACTGGCATTTATTGGAAGGGCTGGATAACTGGCATAACGGCGTGCAGCGGCTGGTGCGCGATCTGAACCACTGCTACCGGCAGCAGGCGCCGCTGTACGAGCGCGACTACTTCCCGGATGGCTTCGAGTGGCTGGTGGTCGACGATCACGACAACTCGGTGTTCGCCTTTGCGCGCTACGACTCGCAGGGCAATGAGCTGATCGCCATCAGCAACTTTACCCCGGTGCCGCGCTATCGCTACCGCATCGGCATTTCCCGCGCCGGTGACTATCGCGAGATCCTCAATACCGATTCGCACCACTATCACGGCAGCAACGCCGGCAATCAGGGGCGGGTCTCTTCCGAAATGGTCGGCAGCCATGGCCGCGATTTCTCTATCAGCGTGACGTTGCCGCCATTGTCGACCATTTATCTGCTGCGGGAGGCGCCATGACCGAGCTGACGGCTGGCCTCGCCGCGCCGCTGGGCGCGCATTACGACGGCGAAGGCATCAATTTTACCCTGTATTCGGCGCATGCCGAGCGGGTGGAGCTGTGCCTGTTCGACGGCCAACAGCGCGAAGTGCGCCTGCCGCTGCCGGCGCGCAGCGGCGATATCTGGCATGGCTACTTGCCGGGCGGCAGGCCGGGGCAACGTTACGGCTACCGGGTCTACGGCCCGTTTGATCCGGCGAACGGGCAGCGCTTCAACCCCAACAAGCTGGCGCTCGATCCGGCCGCGCGCGCGGTGGAAGGGCCGGTGGCGGACCACCCGCACCTGCACGGCGGTTACGAGCAGCCGGACCCGCACGACAGCGCCGAGCTGATGCCGAAGTGCGTGGTGGTGGACGAACAGTATGACTGGCAGGACGATCGCCCGCCCGCCACGCCCTGGGGACAGACGGTGATTTACGAAGCGCACGTGCGCGGCCTGACGCTGCTGCACCCGCAGATCCCGCCGGCGCTGCGCGGCAGTTTCGCCGCGCTGGGGCACCCGGCGATGATCGCCCACTTCAAACGCCTCGGCATCACCGCGCTGGAATTGCTGCCGGTGCAGCAACATACCTCCGAACCGCGCCTGCAGCGGCTGGGGCTGATCAACTACTGGGGCTATAACGTGCTGGCGCCCTATGCGCCGGACAACCGCTACGCCAGCCTGAGCACCGATGCCACGCCGCTCAACGAATTTCGCGATGCGGTCAAGGCGCTGCACCAAGCCGGCATTGAGGTGATCCTCGACGTGGTGTTTAACCACAGCGCCGAGCTGGACAGGGATGGGCCGATGCTGTCGCTGAGCGGCATCGATAATCTGAGTTACTACTGGCTGACGCCCGAAGGGGACTATGTCAACGACACCGGCTGCGGCAACACGCTGCGGCTCGATCAGCCGCAGGGCGTAGCCTGGGTGATGGATTGCCTGCATTTTTGGGTGCGGGAGTGCCACGTCGACGGCTTCCGCTTCGATCTGGGCAGCGTGCTGGGCCGCACGCCGGGGTTCGATCGCGATGCGCCGCTGTTCCAGGCGATGCTGGCGGACGATCTGCTGTCGCGCTGCAAGCTGATCGCCGAACCCTGGGACGTTGGCCCCGGCGGCTATCAGGTGGGGGCATTTCCCGGCCGCTTCGCCGAATGGAACGATCATTACCGCGACGACATGCGCCGTTTTTGGCTGCAGAGCGGCGTGTCGCTCGGCCAGTTCGCCCGGCGTTTTGCCGCTTCCAGCGATCTGTACAACCAGCGCGGGCGGGCGCCTTACGCCACCGTCAACATGCTGACCGCGCATGACGGCTTTACCCTGCAAGACGTGGTCAGCTTCAACGAGAAACACAATCAGCCGAACGGTGAGGGCAACCGCGACGGCAGCGATCGCAATTTCAGCAACAACCACGGCGTGGAAGGCCTGGTCGCCGACGACGCCATTGTGCAACGCCGCAGGGCCAGCCAGCGGGCGATGCTCGCCACGCTATTGCTGTCCCAGGGCACGCCGATGCTGCTGGCCGGCGATGAACAGGGACACAGCCAGCAGGGGAACAACAATGCCTATTGTCAGGACAACGCCACCACCTGGCTCGATTGGGCCACGGCGGATGACGCGCTGACCGATTACGTCGCGGCGCTGATCGCGCTGCGCCGCCAGATCCCAGCGCTGCAGCAGGACCGCTGGTGGCAGCAGGACGACGGCAGCGTGCAGTGGCTGAACGCGCAAGGCCAGCCGCTCCACGCGCAGCAGTGGGAGCGGGGCGAGCTGCTCATGCAGATCCTGCTGTCGCAGCGCTGGCTGTTGCTGGTCAACGCCACGCCGCAAACGACGGAGATGAGATTGCCGGAAGGCGATTGGCAGGTTGTCGCCCCGTTCACTCAGGAAGACTCACGGGCGGTATTGCCCGCCTGGCACCAGGCCGCGCGCTCGCTTTGCGTTCTGGTACGGAAATAATAAAAGGAGTCCGCTATGGTTAGGTTTGAAAATAAAGACCCCCTGATGTTGGCGCGCCAGTTGCCGATTAAATCCGTAGCGCTGATCCTGGCCGGCGGCCGCGGCTCACGTTTGAAAGATTTGACCTCCACCCGCGCCAAGCCCGCCGTCCACTTTGGCGGCAAATTCCGCATCATCGATTTCGCCTTGTCGAACTGCCTGAACTCCGGCATCCGCCGCATCGGCGTGATCACCCAATACCAGTCGCACACGCTGGTGCAGCACATTCAGCGCGGCTGGTCGTTCCTCAACGAGGAGATGAACGAGTTCGTCGATCTGCTGCCGGCCCAGCAGCGCCTCAGCACCGAGCATTGGTACAAGGGCACCGCCGACGCGGTGTACCAGAACCTGGATATCATCCGCCGCTACGAGGCCGAATACGTGGTGATCCTGGCGGGCGATCACATCTACAAGATGGATTACTCACGCATGCTGATCGATCACGTCGAGAAAGGCGCTCAGTGCACCGTGGCCTGCCTGCCGGTGCCGCGCAGCGAAGCCGGCGAATTCGGCGTGATGAAGGTGGATGAAAGCGACCGTATCATCGAGTTTCTGGAAAAGCCCGCCGATCCGCCGGCGATGCCAGGCAATCCGGATATGTCGCTGGCCAGCATGGGCATCTATATTTTTAATGCCGCCTATCTGTTCCAACTGCTGGAAGAGGATATGTCGACCCCCGGCTCCAGCCACGATTTCGGCAAGGATCTGATCCCGAAAATCACCGCGCAGCAGGCGGCGTGGGCGCATCCGTTTACCTTGTCCTGCGTGACGTCCAACCCCGATCTGCCGCCGTACTGGCGCGACGTGGGCACGCTGGACGCCTACTGGCGCGCCAATCTCGATCTGGCGTCGGTGACGCCGGAGCTGGACATGTACGACCGCGCCTGGCCGATCCGCACCCACATGGAACCGCTGCCGCCGGCCAAGTTTGTACAGGATCGCTCCGGCAGCCACGGCATGACCATGAACTCGCTGGTGTCCGGCGGTTGCATCGTGTCCGGATCGGTGGTGGTGCATTCGGTGCTGTTCCCGCGCGTGCGAGTGAACTCGTTCTGCACCATCGACTCTACCGTATTGTTGCCGGACGTGAACGTCGGCCGTTCCTGCCGCCTGCGGCGCTGCATCATCGACCGCGCCTGCCACATTCCGGAGGGCATGGTGATCGGGGAAAACGCCGATGAGGACAGCAAGCGTTTCTATCGCTCGGAAGGCGGCATCGTGCTGGTGACGCGCGAAATGTTGTCAAAATTGTGAGTTAACGTGGGGGCAGAACGATAGCCTGCCGCCCGATGAACGGTTCGATGGCTTGCGCAACGCGGCACACATAACAGCGGCAAGCCTGCTTTATTTCTTATCCAGAGGCCTTCGGCCGACTTTCAGGAGTGATAATGCAGGTCTTACACGTATGTTCTGAAATGTTCCCCCTGCTGAAAACGGGCGGACTCGCAGACGTGGTTGGCGCGCTGCCGGCGGCGCAAATCGCCGAAGGCGCCGATGTTCGGGTGCTATTGCCCGCTTTTCCTGACGTACGCAACGGCATACCCGACACCGTGCTGGTGGCGGAGATAGACTCGTTCGCCGGCCGGGTCGGCCTGCGTTACGGCACCTACCATGGTGTGGGCATCTATCTCATCGATGCGCCCTGGCTGTATGACCGGCCGGGCAGCCCGTACCACGATCAGTCCATGTATGCCTACCCCGACAACCACCGCCGCTTTGCGCTGCTGGGCTGGATGGCCTGCGAGCTGGCCAAGGGGCTGGATCGCTACTGGCGCCCGCAGCTGGTGCATGCCCACGACTGGCACGCCGGTCTTAGCTGCGCCTATCTGGCCGCCAACGGCCACCCGGCGCGTTCGGTGTTCACGGTGCATAACCTGGCCTATCAAGGGCTGTTCTCCGCCCATCACGTGACCGAGCTGTGGCTGCCGGCGTCGTTCTACAACGTCTATGGCCTGGAGTTCTACGGCCAGATGTCGTTCCTCAAGGCCGGGCTGTTTTATGCCGACCACGTGACCGCCGTCAGCCCGACCTATGCGCGTGAGATCACCCGGCCGGAGTTCGGCTACGGCATGGAGGGGCTGCTGCAGGAGCGGCAGCGGCAGGGCAGGCTGAGCGGCATCCTCAACGGGGTGGACGACAAGATTTGGGATCCGGCCCACGACCCGCGGCTGAGCGCCCGCTATGACGCCGACGATCTGAAAAGCAAGGTCAAAAACAAGCTGCATCTGCAAAAGGCCATGGGGCTGAAGGTGGACGAATCACTGCCGGTGTTCGCGGTAGTGAGCCGATTGACCAGCCAGAAAGGCCTCGATCTGGTGCTGCAGGCGTTGCCTGAACTGCTGGCGCAGGGCGGGCAGCTGGCGCTGCTGGGCGCCGGCGACGCGGTGCTGCAACAGGCGTTTCTGGCCGCCGCCGCCGACTACCCTGAACAGGTCGGCGTGCAGATCGGTTATCACGAATCCTTCTCCCACCGCATCATCGGCGGCGCCGACGTCATTTTGGTGCCGAGCCGCTTCGAGCCCTGCGGCCTGACCCAGCTCTACGGCCTGAAATACGGCACGCTGCCGCTGGTGCGCCGTACCGGCGGGCTGGCGGACACGGTGGTGGACTGCGCGCTGGAGAACCTGGCCGACGGCACCGCCAGCGGATTCGTGTTCGACGATTGCGACGCTGTCGCGCTGGGCAACGCCATCCGCCGCGCCATGGTGCTGTGGAGCCGGCCGAAACACTGGCGCCACGTTCAGCGCCACGCCATGAGCGTGGACTTCGGCTGGCCGGTGGCGGCGAAAGAGTATTTATCGCTTTATCAACGTTTGTAGCCCGCGTTTCGCGTTTCGGGTTGGCGCGCGGCGGGCAGCCGTAAGGGTAGATTGTCGGGGCGCGGCGTGCCGCGTCCATGTTCAGCGGAGCCCGCTATTCCGCGGCGAATGGCGGGGCTCCCTACAAGGGATTAAAAAGCCATGACTTCACCGTTTAGTTACACCTCACCTACGGTCAGTGTGGAAGCGCTGAAACACTCCATCGCCTATAAGCTGATGTTTATCGTCGGCAAGGATCCGGCCATCGCCAACCGGCACGATTGGCTGAACGCCGTGCTGTTCGCGGTACGCGATCGCATGGTGGAGCGCTGGCTGCGTTCCAACCGCGCCCAGCTGTCTCAAGACGTGCGGCAGGTGTATTACCTGTCGATGGAGTTCCTGATCGGCCGCACCCTGTCAAACGCGCTGCTGTCGATGGGCATCTATCAGGATATCGACAACGCGTTGAACGAGATGGGGCTGAACCTGGCGGAGCTGCTGGAGGAAGAAAACGACCCCGGGCTCGGTAACGGCGGCCTGGGCCGGCTGGCGGCCTGCTTCCTTGACTCGCTGGCGACGCTGGCGCTGCCGGGGCGCGGCTACGGCATTCGCTATGAGTACGGCATGTTCAAGCAGAACATCGTCAACGGCCAACAGATGGAATCGCCGGACTACTGGCTGGAGTACGGCAATCCGTGGGAGTTTCCGCGCCATAACACCCGCTACAAGGTGCGCTTCGGCGGCCGCGTGCAGCAGGAGGGGGCCAAGGCCCGCTGGCTGGAGACCGAAGAAATCGTGGCCATCGCCTACGATCAGGTGATCCCCGGTTTCGACACCGACGCCACCAACACGCTGCGGTTGTGGGGCGCGCAGGCCAGTAACGAGATCAACCTCGGCAAGTTCAACCAGGGCGATTACTTCGCGGCGGTGGAAGACAAAAATCACTCGGAGAACGTGTCGCGCGTGCTCTATCCGGACGATTCGACCTCGTCCGGGCGCGAGCTGCGGCTGCGGCAGGAGTATTTCCTGGTGTCGGCCACGGTGCAGGATATCCTCAACCGCCATTGGCTGATGCACAAAACCTTCGACAACCTGGCGGACAAGATCGCCATTCACCTCAACGACACCCACCCGGTATTGTCGATTCCGGAGCTGATGCACCGGCTGATCGACGAGCATAAATTCAAGTGGCTCGACGCCTGGGAAGTGGTGGAGCAGGTGTTCTCTTACACCAACCACACGCTGATGAGCGAGGCGCTGGAGACCTGGCCGCTGGATATGATTGGCCGCATCTTGCCGCGCCATCTGCAGCTGATTTTCGAAATCAACGATCACTTCCTCAAGATGGTGCAGGAAGTGGCGCCGGACGACAACGATCTGCTGGCGCGGGTCTCGATCATCGACGAAACCAACGGCCGCCGGGTGCGCATGGCTTGGCTGGCGGTGGTGGCCAGCCACAAGGTCAACGGCGTTTCCGCCCTGCATTCCGAACTGATGGTGCAGTCGCTGTTCGCCGACTTCGCCCGGCTATTCCCGACCCGTTTCTGCAACAAAACCAACGGGGTGACGCCGCGCCGTTGGCTGGCGCTGGCCAATCCGCCGCTGGCGGCGGTGCTGGACGACTGCATCGGTCAAACCTGGCGCACCGATCTCAGCCAACTGAGCGAGATCAAGGCCAACGTCGATTACCCGAGCTTCCTGCAGGCGGTGCAGCGCGCCAAACGGCAGAACAAGGAGCGGCTGGCGCTGTACATCGCCAAAACGCTCAACGTGGTGGTCAACCCGGATGCGTTGTTCGATGTGCAAATCAAGCGCATCCACGAGTACAAACGGCAGCTGCTCAACGTGCTGCACGTCATCACGCTGTATAACCGTTTGCTGGCTGACCCGGACATTGAGCGCGTGCCGCGGGTGGTGATCTTCGCCGGCAAGGCGGCCTCAGCCTACTATGCCGCCAAGCAGATCATCCGTCTGATCAACGATGTGGCCAAAGTGATCAACAACGATCCGCGCGTGCATACCCAACTGAAGGTGGTGTTCATCCCGAACTACGGCGTCAGCCTGGCGCAGATCATTATCCCGGCGGCGGATCTGTCGGAACAGATCTCGCTGGCGGGCACCGAGGCCTCGGGCACCAGCAACATGAAGTTCGCGCTGAACGGCGCGCTGACCATCGGCACGCTGGACGGCGCCAACGTCGAGATGCGTGAGCACGTGGGGGAGGAGAATATCTTTATTTTCGGCAATACCGCCGAGCAGGTTGAGGAACTGCGCCGCAACGGTTACAACCCGCGCCAGTACTATGAGCAGGATCCGGAGCTGCATCAGGCGCTGACGCAGATCGCCACCGGGGTGTTCAGCCCGGAAGAGCCGAAACGCTATGGCAATTTGTTCGACTCGCTGGTCAACCTCGGCGATCACTATCAGCTGTTGGCGGATTACCGCAGCTATGTGGACACGCAGGACAAGGTGGACGAGGTCTATCTCAATCAGGACGAGTGGACGCGGCGCGCGGTGCTGAATATCGCCAATATGGGCTACTTCTCATCCGATCGCACCATTCAGGAATACGCGGATGAAATTTGGCACATTAAGCCGGTGAAACTGTAAAGCGAGAGAGGAAAAAAGCAAAGGGCCGGATAACCGGCCCTTTTTCGTTACGCTGCAGCTCAGGAAGCCAGAGACAGCGCTTTCGTTTTCGCGTGTTCCGCCAGCCAGGCTTTCACTCGCGCCTGCTGCGCTTCGTCCAGCCACATGCCCAGCTTGGTGCGGCGCCAGATGGCGTCGTCCAGCTCTACGACCCACTCTTTCTCGGTCAGGTAGCGCAGCTCGGCTTCATACAGACCGTGGCCGAAATCTTCGCCCAGATCGGCGAGGCCGTTGGCGCCGGCCAGGATCAGCTCGCTCTGGCTGCCGTAGGTGCGGGCATAGCGGCGCGCCAGGGCTTCCGGCAGCCAGCCGTGCGCACGGCGCAGTTTGGCCGCGTAACCGTCGCGGTCGCCGTCGATGTCACCGCCCGGCAGCGTGGCATTTTTGGTCCACGCCGGGCCGCAGCCTGGGTAGTAGTGGGCCAGTTTTTCCATCGCATGTTCGGCCAGCTTGCGGTAGGTGGTCAGCTTGCCGCCGAACACCGACAGCAGCGGCGCTTTGCCCTGCTCATCGTGCACGTCCAGCGTGTAATCGCGGGTGATCGCCTGCGGTGAATCGGATTCGTCGTCGCACAGCGGACGCACGCCGGAGTAAGTCCAGACGATGTCGTCGCGGCCCAGCTGCTTCTTGAAGTGGTCGTTGTACACTTTCAGCAGATAAGCGATTTCGTTCTCGTCGATCTTCACGTCTTTCGGATCGCCTTTGTACTCCACGTCGGTGGTGCCGATGATGGAGAACTCGTCATTCCACGGGATCACGAACACGATGCGGTGGTCTTCGTTCTGCAGAATGTAAGACTGCGGCTGATCGTGCACGCGCGGCACCACGATGTGGCTGCCTTTGATCAGGCGGATGCCGTAAGGCGATTTCAGCTTCAGGCCGTCGTCGAAGAAGTTTTTCACCCACGGGCCGGTGGCGTTCACCAGGCCTTTGGCGCGCCAGGTGAAGGTTTTGCCGCTGTCGATATCGACCGCTTCCACCATCCACAGGCCGTTTTCACGCCATGCGCGGGTCACTTTGGTGCGGGTGCGCACTTCGCCGCCGCGTTTTTCCACTTCCTGCGCGTTCAGCACCACCAGGCGAGCATCGTCGACCCAGCAGTCGGAATATTCGAAACCGCGCTTCAGTTCAGGCTTCAGCACCGACTCTGGTCCAAAGCGCAAACCCTTGCTGCCCGGCAGGCTGGTGCGTTTGCCCAGGTGATCGTACAGGAACAGGCCGATGCGGATCATCCAGGCCGGACGCAGGTGCGGCTGGTGCGGCAGGCGGAAACGCATCGGGAACGCGATGTGCGGCGCCAGTTTCAGCAGCACTTCACGTTCGGCCAGCGCTTCGCTCACCAGACGGAATTCGTAGTGTTCCAGGTAGCGCAGGCCACCGTGGATCAGTTTGGAACTGGCGGAAGACGTAGCACAGGCCAAGTCTTGCGCTTCCAGTAGCAGTACCGACAGCCCGCGCCCGGCAGCATCCGCCGCGATGCCGGCACCGTTGATGCCGCCACCGATAACGATCAAGTCTTTGGTTTCCACGTCATCTTCCTCCAGATGTTCGAAATAGCTCTTTCATGTTCGTTTTCGCTCATGATTGTAATCAAAAACCAACAAGCAAGCCAAGAGTTAACCAAACAAAAACATTTAGGCGTGATAGAGGTAACAGTTTGGTGATGATAGTCACACAAATAGTATGGATATGGCGCGGGCGCGCAAACGGCTGTCGATGAGGGGTGCCTGAAGGGATGAAACGGGGCGGCGGCGCGCCCCGCAGGTTAAGGCTGAATCAGCACAACTCCAGCTGCACGTCGTACTGTTCGATGATTTTCATCACGCTCGGCGGCGGCAGCTGGTCGGTAAACAGGTAGTCGATCAGGTTCATGTTGCCCAGGTTGACCATGGCGTTGCGGCCGAATTTGGAATGGTCGGTCACCAGCATCACGCAGCGGGAATTTTCGATAATCGCGCGTTTGGTGCGCACTTCGTGATAGTCGAATTCGAGCAGCGAGCCGTCCATATCGATGCCGCTGATGCCGAGAATGCCGTAATCGAGACGGAATTGGGAGATGAAGTCCAGCGTGGCTTCGCCCATGATGCCGCCGTCGCGGGTGCGCACTTCGCCGCCGGCCAGGATCAGGCGGAAGTCTTCTTTGGCGGTCAGCAGGGTGGCGACGTTAAGGTTGTTGGTGACCACACGCAGGTTCTTGTGGTTCATCAGCGCATGGGCCACCGCCTCCGGCGTGGTGCCGATATCGATGAACAGCGTGGCGCCGTCCGGGATCTGGCTGGCGACGCGCTGCGCGATGCGGGCCTTCTCTTCCGACCACATCACCTTGCGATCGTTATAGGCAGCGTTGACCGAGCTGGAAGGCAGCGCCGCGCCGCCGTGGTGACGCTGGATCTTGTTCTGGTCGGCCAGGTCATTCAAATCGCGGCGAATCGTTTGCGGGCTGACGTCAAAATGTTCGACCAGCTCTTCCGTGCTGACGTAACCCTGCAGGCGCACCAGCTCGATAATTGCGTCATGACGCTGTGTTTGCTTCACGATAATCCCCTAAAACGCCCGCTATGCCCATTGGGGCATAGCTCCCGGCTGTTATTGTTCGTTGTGTGCGCGATGACGCGTATCCCAAAATGCCATCAATAACCCTAACACTAAACCGGCTATGTGTGCCGCGTTGGCGATCGACATTCCTAAAATATCGAAATATCCGGCCACCAGCCACAGCACCGAGAACACCATCAGGCCGCGCGGCAGCATCAAGCCGCGCTCCGGCGCCCGTTCGCCCGACAGCCACACATAGCCCATCAGCGCATAAACCACGCCAGACAGCCCGCCGAACAGCGCGCCGCTGAACAACGATTGCGCCCAGCCGCTGAAGAACGCCGACACCACCGCCAGCACGAACAGCTTGCCGGCGCCGAGGCGTTTTTCCATCTGGCCGCCGAGATACCACCACCACATCAGGTTAAACAGGATATGCAGCAGGGAGAAATGCAGGAACGCATGGCTGACCCAGCGCCACAGCTGCGTGTATTGGCTGCTGTCCTGCGGCCAGGAGAGCCAGTACATCACGGTATCGTCGCCCAGCGCCTGCATCAGAATATAGACCGCGATGCACAGCACCATCACGCCGAGCGTCAGCGGCCCGGCCTTGCTGCGCAGGGTGTGCAGGTAGGATTCGCTCTGATAATGCAGGCCGGCGTCGGTATGGCCGGTCTGCCAGCTGGCGGCCTGATAACGGCGGTTGAGCGGATCGGCCAGAAACTGCTGCAGCTCGTGTTGCACCTGCTCGAGGTGACCGTCGTCGGCCAGCCAGATTTCCGCCGCCTCGCCGCTGTTGCGCAGTTCAAGCCGGATGCCCTGGGTCGCCATATAGTCGACAAAGGCCAGCGCCAGGCGCGGGTTGGATATGGCGATTACTCTAACCATTGCTCTTCCGTCGTAAGTGAATGATTTTGGCCGCGGCTTGCTCGCCGGCGACCCTGACGGCCGATTATAACGTCGAAATCCTGAGCGCTGGCAAACGGATCTGCGAAAAACCCGCGAAAACGCGCACAAAAACGAAAGGGAAGCCCGCCGACGCACGGCGGGCGGCGGGGATCAGGCAGAGGTTTCCACGTCTTGCGGATACTGGCGGGCCCAGGCTTCGAAGCCGCCGTCGATGCTGTAGACCGCGTCGAACCCCTGGTGCAGCAGGTACTGCGCCGCGCTGCGGCTGCTGTTGCCGTGGTAGCACATCACCATCACCGGCCGCTCGAAGTCGTTTTGCTGCATAAAGGCCGACAAGGTGGCGTTGGTGAGGTGAAAAGCGCCCGGCGTATGCCCGGCTTCAAAACTTTGCGGATCGCGGATGTCGACCAGGGCGGCGCTGCCCTCTTTCCAGCGGGTGTACGCCTGCTCAACGTTGATCGCTTCGAACTGTTCCATACTGCTGACTGCCTCGTAATAGGGGGACGCCGCTATTGTAACCAACTCTGCGGCGTTTAAGACCAGAGGGATATCAGGGTTTTTACGCGCCGTAGCCCATCATTTTCAGCAGTTGCTGCGCCTGCTGCACCGCCTCCTGGCGATGGGCCACGCCCAGTTTCTGGTACAGATTGCGGATATGCGTCTTGATGGTGGTGGCCGCCACGTCCAACTCGCCGGCGATCTGGTCGTTGCTGTAACCGGAATAGATCAGCCCCAGCACCTGCCATTCGCGTTGGGTCAGCGGGCTGGTGCGGATCAGTTCCGGCACCTGCGGGTGGGTCAGCAGCTTATCGACGAAGTTCTCGTCAAAATGCGCGAACTTGTGCCGATGATGCTGGTTGATGTCGCGCAAGATACGCTGGGCGCGATGCTGTTCCAGCTCCGGCAGCGTGTTGAGCTGGATCAGCTGGCGCAGCTGCTGCGCCATCGCTTCGCCCTCGATGACGAAGTGGCTGATAAAACCGGTGCGGTTGGCCAGCGACAGCGCTTCGATCAACGCCTGCTGCGCTTCGCCTTTGCGCTCTTGCAGCCAGTAAAGCTGGTTGCTGAGCAGCAGATTGCGGTTGAGATCGCTCACCAGTCGCAAGCGGCGAGCGTTTTCGTTCAGTTCATCCAGCACCACGCCGGCCTCTTCATACTGGCCGAGCAGGATCTGCACCCGCGCGATGTTGCGCCATTGGCCCTGCGTGAAATGGTTGTCCGCCATGCCGGGTTTTTCGGTATGACGCAGCCACTGGGCGGCGGCGGCGGCGTCGCCGGTCATCTGCCAGTGGATCACCCGCGATTTGTCGGTGTTGGTCAGCCAGTCGCGATGATAGTGCGCGCCGTGCAGCAGGGTTTCGCAGCGCTGCAGATGGGTATTGGCGTTGTCCAGATCGCCGCGCGCCAGCGAGCATTTGGCCAGCATGGCGATGCACTGCAACTGCTGCTGCGGTTGGTAGTTAGCCAGGATTTTCAGCCCGGCGCGCGCCGCGTCTTCCGCTTCGTCCAACCGCGACCACGACCACAGGATCTGGGCGCGGATGCGCAGCAGAAATTCGTGCATCGGCAGCTGTTCCAGGTGCTGCTCGCGGATCAGTTCGAACGCTTTATCCTGGGTTTCGTAAGCGGCCTGCAGGAAGCCTTGGGCGATAAGGATTTCGCTTTGCTGCAGCAGCGCCCAGAGCGCGTAATGGTTCGCCTGATGGCGACGCGCCATCTGCTCGGTTTGCTGCATCATCGGCAGCGCGCGCGCCAGTTCGCCCTTGCAGTGGTGCACTTCGCCGGTCACCGAGGTGGCGACGATGCGGCTGTAGTAGCTGGACAGCGGCAGGAATTTCAACGCTTCGGTCGCCAGCCGCTCGGCTTCTTCCGGTTTGCCGGCGTTGATCGCCACCTGGGCGCGCAAGGCGTCGAACTCGGCGTGCAGCGTTTGGTCTATCTCGATTTTCTGTTCGCGCATGGTGCGCTCGGCGCGCTCCAGCAGAGTGTTGACTTCGCTGTAGCGGTGCTGGCTCTGCGCCAGCCAGGCCTGCAGCAGCGCCAGCTTGGGGTTTTGGATCAGGCGCTCATACGGCAGCGCGTTGAGGCACTCCTCCAGCAAGGCCAGTTCGCTGTGGTGGAACAGCGACCAGGCGTGTTGCAGCAGGATATCGCGCAGCATGCTGACGTCGCTGGCCGCCAGCGCGTGGTGAATGGCCTCCGCCGGATACCCCAGCGCCAGCCAGCCTTCGGCGGCGGCGCGGTGCAGCCCCGGTAGCTCCAGCGCCAGCTCCCACTGGCAACGCTGGCGCAGGAAAGAGGCGAACAGCGGATGGAAGTTGAACCATTCGCCGGTGTCGTCCATGCGGTGGATAAACAGCCCCTGGCGCTCCAGCTCCTCCAGCCGCTGCTGGCCGTTGTCTTCGCCGGTCAGCCGCACGATCAGCGCATCGTTCATCGAGCGCAACACCGAACAGCGCAGCAGGAAGGCGCGCGCATCGGCATCGACGTGATCCAGCACTTCGTCCACCAGATAGTCGGACAGATGGCTGGCGTTCAGCCCCGCCAGCCGCTTGGCCGACAGCTGAGCCGAGGAGGCGGATTGGCGAGCCGACAGCGCGATCAGCTGCAGCGCGGTGGCCCAGCCTTCGACTTCGTCGCACAGGCGACTGCTGTCCTGCTGCTCCATCGGCGCCGCCAGGCGGCAATCGAAGAACTGTTTGGCTTCCTGATGGGTGAACGCCAGCTGCTGCGTGCCCATTTCCAGCAGCTGATCGCGCACCCGCAGGTTGGCGATGCCGAGCGGCGGCAGAGTGCGCGAGAGCAGGATCAGCGTCAGGTTTTCCGGCTGATGGCGCAGGAAAAAGCGCATGGCTTCATGGATGGCGTCGTTGGTGATCAGGTGGTAGTCGTCGATCACCAGGTACAACGGCTGATGCCAGTCGGCCAGCTCGATAAACAGTTGGGCGAACAGCGCCGACAGGCTGGCGTACTGGTGTTTCTGGCTCAGCGCCTCGCTCTTGACGCAGCGGCCGCCGCTGGCCTGCTGCAGGGCGGCGATCAGGTAGCTGGCGAAGCGCTCCGGCTGGTTGTCGCTCTCATCCAGGGAATACCAGCCCAGATCGGCCTTGCCGGCCGCCCATTGGGCGATCAGCGTGGTTTTCCCGTATCCCGCCGGGCAATTGACCAGTGTCAGACGATAGTTGCCCGCGCTGGCCAGTTTGGCCAGCAGGCGATCGCGGATCACGGTATTTTGCAGCCGTACCGGGCGGCTCAGTTTTGATGGGATCAGCATAGTATTCCAGGGTATAAATCGCGGTTCCCGCCGGGATTGGAGTGGCGCTAATTATTTTATGGTTCGTAATTAATAGCTCCCCCTAACTTCTGCCAACCCTAAACGTATTGCAACAAGCTTCCGCATCGGCTTGGAGTTAAGTTGCTATCGATCACACTTTTTTACGTTTGGCGCCGGCGCGCGGCGATGCGGTGGCGGATCGCATTTCCGGCCATGGACAAAACTTCAGCAGCGCGAATACTTGTGCTAACGTCAGGGTTAACGTTCTCAGTGCTCGCCGCACGCGTTGGCGGGCTTTTTTGCATCGTTGCAAGGGAGTCAAACAGTGCCTGAGATCACAATTCCAGCTACGCCCCAATCCTCCTCCCCAGCTAATCCCCAGGCGGGATGATGCCGTCAGGCTTTCTCACCGGCACGATAGCGGCAATTTGACCCACTTACTGGATAGAGAGTTTTCCTTATGTCACAGCCTACGCTTAAGAAGGATGCTTTTCTGGCGGCGCTCGCCCGTCAATGGCAACGGTTCGGCCTCAGTTCCGCACAGCAGATGACGCAACATCAATGGTGGGAAGCCGTCAGTGCGGCGCTGGCCGAGCAGTTGGCCGCGCAGCCGGCGCCGCGCAAAAGCGCCAAACCGCTGCGCCACGTAAACTACATCTCGATGGAGTTTCTGATCGGCCGGCTGACGGCGAACAACCTGATCAACCTGGGCTGGTACGACACCGTCGAGCAGGCGCTGGCCGAGCAAAACGTCAAGCTGGCGGATCTGCTGGAGCAGGAAACCGATCCGGCGCTGGGCAACGGCGGGTTGGGGCGGCTGGCGGCCTGTTTCCTCGACTCGATGGCGACGGTGGAACAACCGGCCACCGGCTATGGGCTGAACTATCAGTATGGGCTGTTCCGCCAGTCGTTCCGCGATGGGCAGCAGCAAGAGGCGCCGGATAACTGGCAGCGCGAGAGCTACCCGTGGTTCCGCCACAACGCCGCGCTGGCGGTGGACGTGGGCATCGGCGGCAAGCTGGAAAAGCAGGCCGACGGCCGCGAACTGTGGCGCCCGGCCTTCACCCTGCGCGGCGAAGCCTGGGATCTGCCGGTTCTGGGGTATCGCAACGGCGTGGCGCAGCCGCTGCGTCTGTGGCAGGCGACTCATCAGCATCCGTTCAACCTGAGCGATTTCAACGACGGCAAGTTCCTGCAGGCGGAGAAGCAGGGCGTAGAAGCCGACAAGCTGACCAAGGTGCTTTACCCGAACGACAACCATCAGGCCGGCAAGCGCCTGCGCCTGATGCAGCAGTATTTCCAGTGCGCCTGCTCGGTGGCGGACATTTTGCGCAAGCACCATCAGGCCGGCCGCAAGATTGAAGAGCTGCCGAAGTACGAAGTGATCCAGCTGAACGACACCCACCCGACCATCGCCATTCCGGAAATGCTGCGCATTCTGCTGGACGAGCACCAGCTGGAGTGGGAGGCGGCCTGGGCGATCACCAGCAACACCTTCGCCTATACCAACCACACCCTGATGCCGGAAGCGCTGGAATGCTGGGATGAAAAATTGGTGCGCAGCCTGCTGCCGCGCCATTTCTCCATCATCAAACAAATCAACGCCAGGTTTAAAAAATTGGTGGATAAGCACTGGCCGGGCGACGAGGCGGTGTGGGCCAAGCTGGCGGTGCACCACAACAAGCAGGTGCGCATGGCCAACCTGTGCGTGGTCAGCGGCTTTGCGGTCAACGGCGTGGCGCAGCTGCACTCGGATCTGGTGGTGAAAGATCTGTTCCCGGAATACCACCAGCTGTGGCCGAATAAATTCCATAACGTCACCAACGGCATCACGCCGCGCCGCTGGCTGAAACAGTGCAACCCGGCGCTGTCGGGCCTGATCGATGAGACACTGAAGGTGGAGTGGGCGAACGATCTCGACGCGCTGCGCGGGCTGGAGAAATTCGCTGACGACGCGGCGTTCCGCCAGCGTTATCAGCAGATCAAACGCGACAACAAGGTGGCGCTGGCCCAGTACGTGCACGGCGTGATGGGGTTGACGCTCGACCCGGACGCGATCTTCGACGTGCAGATCAAACGCCTGCACGAGTACAAACGCCAGCACCTGAACCTGCTGCATATCCTGTCGCTGTATCGCCAGCTGCGCGACAACCCGAACCTGGACATCGTGCCGCGCGTGTTCCTGTTCGGCGCCAAGGCGGCGCCGGGTTACTACCTGGCGAAGAACATCATCTACGCCATTAACCAGGCGGCCGAGAAGATCAACAACGATCCGCTGGTGAAGGATCGCCTGAAAGTGGCGTTCATCCCTGACTACCGTGTGTCGGTAGCCGAATTGATGATCCCGGCGGCGGATATCTCCGAACAGATCTCCACCGCCGGCAAAGAGGCTTCCGGCACCGGCAACATGAAGCTGGCGTTGAACGGCGCGCTGACGGTCGGCACGCTGGACGGCGCCAACGTCGAAATCGCCGAGCAGGTGGGCGAAGACAATATCTTTATCTTCGGCAATACCGTGGAGCAGGTGAAGGCGATAGTGGCGAAGGGTTACGATCCGCTCAGCTACCGCAAGAAAGACAAGCACCTGAAGGCGATTCTGGACGAGCTGGCGAGCGGTGCCTTCAGCCACGGCGACAAGCACGCGTTCGACATGATGCTGCACAGCCTGCTGGAAGGCGGCGATCCCTACCTGGTGCTGGCGGACTTTGCCTCGTACTGCCAGGCGCAGCGCCGGGTCGACGAGCTGTATCGCGATCGGGACGAATGGACGCGGCGGACTATCCTTAACACCGCGCGCGTCGGCATGTTCAGCTCGGATCGCTCGATCCGCGATTATCAGCAGCGTATCTGGCAAGCCAAACGTTAAGGAGAGCGAATGGATCGCAAGCGTATCGATCAGGCGGCAGCGCAGGCGGGGATCGCTGCCGATTTTATCAATGCCCACGGCAAGCGGCAGGCGATTGAACCGGAGACCAAGCGCAAGCTGTTGGCGGCCATGAATCGGGCCGATGGCGCGCAGGAAGGCGCGGCATCACCGTTACCGGCGGTCAAGGTGTTCTATCAGGGCGCGCCGCTGGCGTTGACCCCGGCGGGTGAAGGCGAGTACCTGTGGGCGCTGCAGCGTGAAGACGGCGAATGCCTGCAGGGGCGCGTCGGCGCGCGCAAGACCCTGACGCTGCCCGGCGATCTGCCGATGGGGTACCACCAATTGACGCTGAGCCAGGACGAGCAGCAGTGGTCATGCCGAGTGATCGTCGCGCCGAGGCGCTGCTTTGAGCCGGACGCCTTGCTGACCGGCAAGAAGCTGTGGGGGGCCTGCGTTCAGCTGTATACGCTGCGTTCCGATCGCAACTGGGGCATCGGCGATTTCGGCGATCTGCGCCTGATGGTGGAGCAGGTGGGGGAACGCGGCGGTGCCTTCGTCGGCCTCAATCCGATCCATGCGCTGTATCCGGCCAACCCGGAGAGCGCCAGCCCTTACAGCCCCTCGTCGCGCCGCTGGTTGAATCTGGCGTATATCGACGTCAACGCGGTGGAGGATTTCCAGCGCAGCGACGCGGCGCAGCGCTGGTGGCAGAAGCCGGCGACGCAGAAGCAGCTGGCCAAGGCGCGCGCCGCGGAGTGGGTGGACTACACCGCCGTGATGCAGCTGAAGCTGGCGGCGCTGAAGCTGGCGTTCCCGCTGTTTCAGGCGCGCCAGCCGAACGACGCGCAGCGTCAGGCGTTCGAGCAGTTCGTGGCTGAGGGGGGCGACAGCCTGTATCAGCAGGCGGCGTTTGATGCGCTGCATGCCCATCTGGCGGCCAAAGACGCCAGCCAGTGGGGCTGGCCGGCCTGGCCCGAGCGCTATCGGCAGGGGCAGAGCGACGCGGTGTGGCAGTTCTGCGCCGAACATCAGGACGCGGTCCGCTTTTACCTGTGGCTGCAATGGCTGGCGGGCACGCAGTTCGCGCAGTGTTTTGACCAGAGCAGGCTGCAGCAGATGCCGATTGGCCTGTATCGCGATCTGGCGGTCGGGGTGGCGGAAGGCGGGGCGGAAACCTGGTGTGACCGCGAGCTGTACTGCCTGAACGCGTCGGTCGGGGCGCCGCCGGATATTCTGGGGCCGCTGGGGCAAAACTGGGGCCTGCCGCCGATGGATCCGCACGTGATGGCGGCGCGCGGGTATCAGCCGTTCATCGATCTTTTGCGTGCCAACATGACCAGCTGCGGCGCGCTGCGCATCGATCACGTCATGGCGCTGCTGCGGCTGTGGTGGATCCCGTATGGCGAAACCGCCGATCGCGGCGCCTATGTCAAATACCCGGTGGACGATCTGCTGGCGGTGCTGGCGCTGGAAAGCCAGCGCCACCGTTGCATGGTGATCGGCGAGGATCTCGGCACGGTGCCGGTGGAGATCGTCGGCAAGCTGCGCGACAGCGGCGTCTACTCCTACAAAGTGCTCTATTTCGAAAGCGACGGCGAGCACCATTTCCGCGCGCCGCAGGCCTATCCGGTGCAGGCGATGGCGACCATCACCACCCACGATCTGCCGACGCTGCGCGGCTACTGGCAAAGCGACGATCTGACGCTCGGCAATCGGCTGGGCCTTTACCCGGACGCGGAGATCCTGCGAGCGCTGTTCGCCGATCGGGAACGCGCCAAACAGGGGTTGCTGGACGGATTGCATCGCTATGGCTGCGTGCCGCAGAAGGTAGGCAAGAAGGCGGCGCTGCTCGGCATGAGCCCGCTGCTCAACCGCGGCCTGCAGCGCTATGTCGCCGACAGCGCCAGCGCCCTGCTCGGCCTGCAGCCGGAAGACTGGCTGGATATGGCGGATCCGGTCAACATTCCCGGCACCAGCGATCAATACCCTAACTGGCGGCGCAAGCTGACCCAGACGCTGGAGGAGATGTTTGCCGACCCGCACATAAACCGCTTACTGAAGGATTTGGACAAGCGGCGCCGCAAGGTGTCGGTGGGCTGAAAACGACAATGCCGGAACGGGTTCCCCCTTCCGGCATTATGTTATCTACCGTGGCGCGAACGCCGGGTATCAATAGTAGGAGTGCTCGCCGCGCTGGTGCTCGGTCAAATCACGCACGCCCTTCAGCTCCGGGAATTTCTGCAGCAGCTCTTTCTCGATGCCTTCTTTCAGCGTGACGTCGACCATCGAACAGCCGTTGCAACCGCCGCCGAACTGCAGAATAGCCATGTTGTCGTCGGTGATCTCCATCAGCGTTACGCGGCCGCCGTGGCCCGCCAGCTGTGGGTTGATCTGCGACTGCAGCACGTACTCCACGCGCTCCATCAGCGGCGCGTCGTCATCGACCTTGCGCATCTTGGCGTTCGGCGCCTTCAGCGTCAGCTGAGAACCCAGCTGGTCGGTCACGAAGTCGATTTCGGCGTCTTCCAGATACGGCGCGCTCAGCTCATCGACATAGGCGGACAGTTTGTCGAACTTCAGTTCGGTATCCGTCGCTTCTACCGCGTCCGGCGGGCAATAAGAGACACCGCATTCGGCCGTCGGCGTGCCCGGGTTGATCACGAATACGCGGATTTGGGTGCCTTCTTCTTGATTTGCCAGCAGTTTGGCAAAGTGTTCCTGTGCAGCATCTGTTATACGGATCATAGCATTAGCTCAATAGTTGACTTCTATAGTCGGTTATAATACGCCCATTGCCGTGGCACTACAACGTGCGGCAAACGCACCATATCTGCACCGAGGCGGCGCCTTGCCGCCGCAGCAGCGCCGCGATCGCCGCGACGGTGCTGCCGGTGGTCACCACGTCATCCACCAAGGCGATATGCCGGCCGGCGACCGGCACGGTACAGGCGAACGCGCGCTGCAGATTGCGTCTGCGGGCAGAGGCGCTCAGCCGCTGTTGCAGGGCGGTTTTGCGCACCCGGCGCAAGGCGGCGGGCTGATAGGCGCAGCCCAGCCAGCGCGCCAGCGGCCGCGCCAGCAGATCGCTCTGGTTATAGCCACGGCGCCAGCAGCGTGATGCATGCAAGGGTACCGCTAAAATCAGGTCGGGTCTGTTCAGATACTGCTCTCTGCGCGCCTGCTGCCACCGCAACAGCATCAGGCGCGCCAGCGTCGGCGCGAGCTCGGGCGCGCGGTGGAACTTGAACCTTTTTACCAGTTGGCTGAGGGGCGCAGCGTAGTCGCCGACGAACACCAGCCGTTGCCAGGGCGGCGGCCGTTGCAGGCAGCGGCCGCAGGGCGTTCGCGCCTTCCCGGCGGGCAATCCGCAGCGCGGGCAACACGGCGGGTGGGCCGGCAGATGGCGCAGGCAGCAACTGCAGATGCCATGACGCATCAGGCTCAACGGTTGTCGGCATAGCCAACAGCGGCTGCGGATTGATAGCATAGCGTCTCCGAGACGGGTAAGCATGAAAGGACAATAACCAATGACAGCGCTGTACTGGCAAACAATAGGCGAAGGCGAACGCGATCTTGTGCTGCTGCACGGCTGGGGATTGAACGCCGAAGTGTGGCGTTGCATTCAGGCGCGGCTGACGCCGCATTTTCGCCTGCACCTGGTCGATCTGCCGGGGTACGGCCGCAGCCAGGGGTGCGGCGCCCTGTCGCTGGAGCAGATGACGGAAATCGTGCTGGCGGCTGCCCCGCCGCAGGCCTGGTGGCTCGGCTGGTCGCTCGGCGGACTGGTGGCCAGCCAGGCGGCGCTGATGCAGCCGCAGCGGGTCAGCGGGCTCATCACCGTGGCCTCTTCGCCGTGCTTTGCCGCCCGCGATGCGTGGCCGGGGATCCGTCCGGATGTGCTGAGCGGTTTCCAGCACCAGCTAAGCCTGGATTTCCAGCGCACCGTCGAGCGTTTTCTGGCGCTGCAGACGCTGGGCACCGAGAGCGCGCGTCAGGATGCGCGCCAGCTGAAAGCGGTAGTGCTCAACCAACCGACGCCGAGCGTCGAGGTGTTGAACGGCGGGCTGGAGATCCTGCGCACCGCCGATCTGCGCGCGCCGCTGGCGGAGTTGAATCTGCCGCTGCTGCGGATCTACGGCTATCTGGACGGGCTGGTGCCGCGCAAGGTCGCCGAGCTGCTCGACGCCGCCTGGCCGAACTCCACGTCGCAGATCGTGGCCAAAGCCGCCCATGCGCCGTTTATCTCTCATCCCGATGAATTTGTGACGATGATCGAAGCGTTTATTGCAGCACATTGAATGCAGCGGGAAAACGCACGATAGAGCGCGAAAAAAAACGCCGCCGGGTGGATAAAAGACAAAGCTGTTCAATACTTAGTGAGTCAATGCGTTGGCTGCAAAATGAAAAGACCGCGTGCGGCGATTTTCATTTTGGCGTTTCGTCTCTGGGAAACGGGCCCCGTCAGGGAAAGCAACGAGGCCTGTGGATGTCGCGGCAGCCTGCGGTACTACGCATGGATCCTGGACGGCTTTCATAACAGATAAATTATCCATTGAGAGGTTAGTGTCATGAAATCATTGAAGATGATTATTGCAGCGGCAGTGCTGGGTTCGGTGTCTTTCGGCTCCATGGCGGCAACCCTGCTGACCAAGGAAGATCTGGATAAGAATCCGGGTAAATACGAGAAGATCGGCACCGTCACCACGACGGCGGAAACCACGTCACCGATGGACGCCAAGGAAGAGCTGTCCAAACTGGCGGACGAAAAGGGCGGTCAATACTACGTGATCCTGGCGGGCCGCGAACACGGTAAATTCAGCGCCATCGCCGAAGTTTACAAAGACAAGCAATAAGCCTTGAACGGCAAGGGGCGCCGCTGCGGCGCCCCTGATCGTTAGGCCTTCAGCCGGTAGAACACCGTGCTGCATCCCTGGCCCTGCGGGCAGCTTTTGCAGCCGCCGCTCAGACAGGCGCCGCCATCCTGTTCGATACGTTCCACTTTCCCCATTGCCGTCAAACGATCCAGCATCGCCTGCACCAGCGGCAGCGGCGTCGCCAGTAATTGGCTGAGCTGCTGCGCCTGGGCGCTGCCGCGCAGCGCCAGCGCATCGCGCACCTGCAGCAGCCCGGCCATCAGTGACAGCTCCCTTTGGCGCCCTGACAACAGGCCGCCGGCGTGGCGTTGCCCAGGCGCACCGTGACGCGGCTGCGCGCCCGGCGCAGGCCGAACAGCACCAGCAGATTCACCAGCACCACCGCCAGGATCGCCGTCAGGCTGTACTGCGGGTGTTGGTTGAAGGTCGCCGCTTGGTAGAACAGCGTCGCCAGCGAGTAGGCCACATTCAGCCCCCACAGGATGGAGAATGTCATCCAGCCGCGGCTTGATTCGCGGGCGATGGCGCCCATCACCGAGACGCAGGGCACATACAGCAGCACGAAGATCAGATAGCTGTAGGCGGAGATGCCGGAGCCGAATTTGCTGCTCATCACGCCCATCGAGCCGACGCCCATCTCGCCGTCGCCCTTGCTGGCTTCGATCGGGTTGGACAGCACGCTCAGGCTGAAGGTGTTTTTCAGGCCGTCCCAGGTTTCCTGCAGCGCGCCGCCCAGCTCATCGAGCAGGTTGAAGTTGGCGGCGTCGAACGCCTCTTTGTTGATGTGCTCGGCGGTATACAGCGTATTCAGCGTGCCGACCACCACTTCTTTCGCCATCGCGCCGGTCACCAGGCCGACGGTGGCCTGCCAGTTATCGCGGTGGACGCCCATCGGCTGCAGCAACGGCGTCAGCACCTTGGAAACCGTGGCCAGCGCGGAGTCGTTGATGTTGTCGACCGTTTTGCCGCTGAACGAGAAGCTGTTAAGGCCGCCGATGAATATGCTGGCCACCACGATCACCTTACCGGCGCGCAACACGAAGCCTTTCAACCGCTGCCAGGTTTGCAGCAGCAGGCTTTTCAGGTGCGGCACGTGGTAAACCGGCAGCTCCATCACGAACGGCGAGGCTTCGCCGCGCATGAGGGTGTATTTGAGTACCAGGCCGGTGAGGATCGCCACCGCGATGCCGAGCATGTACAGCGAGAACACCACCCCTGCGCCGTCCTGGCCAAAGAAGGCGGCGGCGAATACCGCGAAGATCGCCAGCCGGGCGCCGCAGGACATGAACGGCGCCATCATGATGGTGATCAGGCGCTCGCGTTGGGCGTCCAGCGTGCGGGCGCCCATGATGGACGGCACGTTGCAGCCGAAACCGACGATCAGCGGCACAAAGGATTTGCCCGGCAGCCCGAGCGCCTGCATCAGGCGATCCATCACGAACGCCGCACGCGCCATGTAGCCGGAGTCTTCCAGGAACGACAGGAACAGGTACATCATGCCGATCTGCGGCACCAGCGGCAGCACGGTGTTGATGCCGCCGCCGACGCCCTGCGCCAGGAAAACGGTCAGCCAGTCGGGGAAGTGCAGGGTGTAGCCGAGCCACTGAATGCCCTGAATGAAGATCGCCGCCGAGCCGATATCGAAGATCGGCTGCAGCGCGCCGCCGATGTTGATCGCCAGCAGGAACATCAGGTACATCACCAACAGGAAGATCGGTACGCCCAGCCAGCGGTTGAGGATCACTTTATCCAGCATGTCGGTCAGGCGGTTGGGCATCGCCTGCTGCGAGTTGCTGACCGCGTCGCTCAGGGTGGCGATAGACTGGTAGCGCGCGTCGGCGATCACCAGCGCCGGGTCTTCTTGCTGCTGCTGTTGCAACGCCTGAATGGCCGCAGGCAGCAGCGCGACGGCGGGACCGGCCAGCCGGTGGCTGTAGATGTCGCCTTCCAGCATCTGCAATGCCAGCCAGCGGCGTTGCACCGCCGGCAGCGTTTGCGGCATGGCATCGCTCAGCGTGGCGACCGCTTTCAGCAGCAACGGCGGATAGTTCACCAGCGCCTGCTGTTCGTTGAGGCGATGATTGTCGATCATCTGTTTCAGCACGCCGATGCCGTCGGCGCGGGTGGAGATCATCGGCACTACCGGGCAGCCGAGGCGCGCCGACAGCGCGGCGACGTCGATATCGATATGCTGGCTTTTGGCGATGTCGAGCATGTTCAGCGCCACGATGCAGGGAATGCCCAGCTCCAGCAGCTGCAGCGTCAGGTAGAGATTGCGCTCCAGGTTGGAGGCGTCGACCACGTTGATCAGCAGATCGGCGTCGCCGCTCAAAATGTAGTGGCAGGCGATCTGCTCATCGAGCGAGGTTTGCTCTGAAATGGTGGTCAGGGAGTAGGTGCCGGGCAAATCGACCAGCCGCACGTCGGACTGCGGGGTAGTGAAATGGCCTTCTTTGCGTTCGACCGTCACGCCCGCCCAGTTGCCGACCCGTTGGCGTGCGCCGGTCAGCTGGTTGAACAGCGTGGTTTTGCCGGAGTTCGGGTTACCGATTAAGCCGATGGTGAGTTTTTTCATAGTTCTGCGTGTCGTCTTCAAGGAGAGCAGCGCCGGCGCAAGGGCGCGTCGGCAAATGGAGGCGCGCCGGTTCAGGACTGGCCGTCGAGCTGCAGCAGCGCCAGATCCTTCCTGCGCAGCACCAGGCTGACGCGGCGGGTTTTAATTTCTATCGGATCGCCCAGCGGCGCGACGCGCACCACGTCGAACGAAGAGCCGGGCAGCATGCCGAGCGATAACAGTTTCTGGCGGTAGGCCGGCGCAATTTCACCGGAAAAGCCGACAATCTTATATGTGTGTTTAGGTTGAAGCTGCATGTGATTAACCTTCCGGGTGCCGATGAACATCGGGCTGATGATAATTGGACGTTGCCGGCGAAAATGCCACGCCGTCGGCGGTATTCATCCATAAGGTCATGCAATAAAGTGAGCGCAAATAATAGTAATTATCATTATCGCATTCAACACAAAAGATAGGGGTATTGTAACCAATTATTATGGCGTCGACAGTTTTTGGTTGTATCGTCTTGATAAGCCCCGTTTTACCACTGCTTTTACTCGGCGACAAATGAGAATGGTGAGTTAAATCAGTTGCGTATTTGTAGCCGAGTTTTCTCGTTTGCAAATATTGATGGCGTTTTTCCCTTATTTATTTCTGATGAAAGGCAATTCAATAACATTATTCCGCCGTAATACGAGCGGTAACCATTTGTGTTTCGCTCACAATTCGCAAAATGAAAAATGCGTGTTAACGACGTTGTTAATAAACGGCTGCAGAAGGAATGTTTGCCGCTTTAACAATGGGAGGGCGGTCACGCAGCAACGGGAAATAAAAAGATGAAGGTTTATTGAGACGGGTCAAAAAAATGCCGCAAGTTTTCTTTCTCGGAAAGGGCGGAGCAGGCTCCGCCCTGTCGGTTCCGACTTAGCGTTTCTTGCCGAATGCCGCCGCCAGCGCGTCGCCCATGGCGCTGTTGCCGGCCGGCGCCGCGTTGCGCGGTTTGGCCTTGTTGCCGCCTGCCGAACGGTTGGCGTTGTTGCGCGTCTGGGCAGGCGCGTTGCCGCCGCGACGCGGTGAACCCTCGCCCGGTTGCTCATCCAGGCGCATGCTCAGCGCAATGCGTTTACGCTGCAGATCGACTTCCATCACCTTCACTTTGACGATGTCGCCGGCCTTCACCACGGTGTGCGGATCTTCGACGAATTTGTCCGCCAGCGAGGAGATGTGCACCAGGCCGTCCTGATGCACGCCGATATCCACGAAGGCGCCGAAGTTGGTGACGTTGGTCACCGAGCCTTCCAGGATCATGCCCGGCTGCAGATCGTTGAGGGTTTCCACGCCTTCGGCGAAGGTGGCGGTTTTGAACTCCGGACGCGGATCGCGGCCCGGCTTCTCCAGCTCTTTCAGAATGTCGGTGACCGTCGGCACGCCGAACTTGTCGTCGGTGAAATCGACCGCTTTCAAGCTGCGCACCGCGGAGGCGTTGCCCATCAGGTCCTGCAGCGCCTGCTCGGTGGCGGCCAGGATGCGTTGCACCACCGGATAGGCTTCCGGGTGAACGGTGGAAGCATCCAGCGGGTTGTCGCCGTGGTTGATGCGCAGGAAGCCGGCGCACTGTTCGAAGGCCTTCGGCCCCAGACGGCTGACCTTCAGCAGCTGTTCACGGTTGCTGAAGCGGCCGTTCTCGTCGCGCCAATTGACGATGTTCTGCGCCATCATGCGCGTCAGGCCGGCCACGCGGGTCAGCAACGGCACCGACGCGGTGTTCAGATCGACGCCGACGGCGTTTACGCAGTCTTCCACCACCGAGTCCAACTTTTTCGCCAGCTGGCTCTGGCTGACGTCGTGCTGATACTGGCCGACGCCGATGGATTTCGGGTCGATCTTCACCAGCTCCGCCAGCGGATCCTGCAGGCGGCGAGCGATGGACACCGCGCCGCGCAGCGATACGTCGAGATCCGGGAATTCCTGCGCCGCCAGTTCGGACGCGGAATACACCGACGCGCCCGCTTCGCTGACGATCACTTTCTGCGCCCGGACTTCGCCGAACTGCTTTTGCAGGTCGAGATAGAAGCGCTCGGTTTCACGTGAAGCAGTGCCGTTGCCGATGGCCACCAGCTCCACGTTGTGTTTGATGCACAGCGCCGCGACGATGGCGGCGGCTTTCGCCGCTTGCCCGGTGTGCGGGTAGACGGTGTCGGTGGCGACCAGCTTGCCGGTCGCGTCGACCACGGCGACCTTCACCCCGGTGCGCAGGCCCGGATCGAGGCCCATGGTGGCGCGCATGCCGGCCGGCGCGGCCATCAGCAGATCATGCATATTGCGGGCGAAAACGTTGATTGCTTCATCTTCCGCGCGCTCGCGCACCGTGCCCATCAGCTCGGTTTCCAGGTGCAGCAACACCTTGATGCGCCAGGTCCAGTTGACCACCGCCTTGCGCCAGGCGTCGGCCGGGGCGTTGTTCAGGCGCAGGTTGAGGTGATTGATGATGATCAGCTCCGCCTGGCTTTCGCGCGGGGCTTCCTCAAACTGCGGATCGGCGTTCAGCGCCAGCTGCAGCACGCCTTCGTTGCGGCCGCGGAACATCGCCAGCGCGCGGTGTGAAGGCACCTGAGAAATCGGTTCGTGGTGATCAAAATAGTCGCGGAACTTGGCGCCTTCTTCTTCCTTGCCTTCGATCACTTTGGACACCAGATGGGCGTTTTTCCACAGGTAGTCGCGCACCTTGGCCAGCA
>NZ_JALBYS010000013.1:0-108542 GCF_022678525.1 Serratia sp. PGPR-27
GATACAAGTCTCGTGGGCTCGGAGATGTGTATAAGAGACAGCTGCCGACCATGTGCGCAAAACCCTGCTGACCCAGGTCGCCCCGCCGGGCGTCACCGCCCACGTGGTGGACGTGGCGAAGGCTATCCGCGTCTGGAACAACCCGAAATACGCCAACGACCGCGTGATGCTGCTGTTTACCAATCCGACCGACGTCTGGCGTCTGGTGGAGGGCGGCGTGGATATTCAATCCGTCAATATCGGCGGCATGGCGTTCCGCCAGGGGAAAACCCAGGTGAACAACGCCGTTTCCGTCGATGAAAAAGATATCGAAGCGTTTAAGAAACTGAACGATCGCGGTATCGAGCTGGAGGTGCGTAAGGTCTCGTCCGACAGCCGGCTAAAAATGATGGACCTGATTAACAAACTCAATTAGTGGCGCCTGCCGCTGATTATTTTACTCAGAGCTTTTTTGGTCATAGGAGAAGTGCAATGGAGATCACCACTCTTCAGATTGTGCTGATATTTATCGTTGCCTGTATCGCCGGGATGGGTTCCGTCCTCGACGAGTTCCAGTTCCACCGTCCGCTGGTCGCCTGTACCCTGATCGGCTTCATCCTCGGCGATATGAAAACCGGCATCATTATCGGCGGTACGCTGGAAATGATCGCCCTCGGCTGGATGAACATCGGTGCGGCGGTCGCGCCGGATGCCGCCCTGGCGTCCATCATCTCGACCATCCTGGTCATCGCCGGCGGGCAAAGCGTCGGCGCCGGTATCGCCCTGGCCATTCCGCTGGCGGCGGCCGGCCAGGTGTTAACCATCATCGTGCGAACCCTCACCGTGGCCTTCCAGCACGCAGCGGACAGCGCGGCGGAGCGCGGCAGCCTGCGCGCCATCAGCTGGATCCATGTCGGCGCCCTGCTGCTGCAGGCGATGCGTATCGCCATCCCGGCGGTCATCGTCGCCATCTCGGTAGGCACCGCCGGGGTGCACGCCCTGCTCAACTCGATCCCGGAAGTGGTCACCAGCGGCCTGAACATCGCCGGCGGCATGATCGTGGTGGTCGGTTACGCGATGGTGATTAACATGATGCGCGCCGGCTACCTGATGCCGTTCTTCTATCTCGGTTTCGTTACCGCCGCCTTCACCAACTTCAACCTGGTGGCGCTCGGCGTCATCGGCGTGGTGATGGCCGTGCTGTATATCCAGCTCAGCCCGAAATACAACAAGTCTCAGGTTGTCCAGGCCGGCCCGGCTAACGCGAACGATCTCGATAACGAACTCGACTAGGAATAGGTGAGAGAAATGGTTGATACAACTGCTCAAAAGAAACTCACGCCGGCCGATATTCGCGGCGTATTCCTGCGTTCGAACCTGTTCCAGGGTTCATGGAACTTCGAACGCATGCAGGCGCTGGGTTTTTGCTTCTCGATGGTGCCGGTGATCCGTCGCCTGTATCCGGAAAACAATGACGATCGCAAACAGGCGATCAAGCGCCACCTTGAGTTCTTCAACACCCACCCTTATGTGGCGGCGCCGGTACTCGGCGTGACCATGGCGATGGAAGAGCAACGCGCCAACGGCGCACCGATCGACGACGCCGCAATCAACGGCATCAAGGTTGGTTTGATGGGGCCGCTGGCGGGCGTCGGTGACCCGATCTTCTGGGGCACCGTGCGGCCGGTATTCGCCGCGCTTGGGGCGGGCATCGCCATGAGCGGCAGCCTGCTCGGACCGATCCTGTTCTTCGTGCTGTTCAACCTGGTGCGCCTGCTGACCCGCTATTACGGCGTGGCCTACGGTTACCGTAAAGGGGTGGACATCGTCAACGACATGGGCGGCGGCTTCCTGCAGAAACTGACGGAAGGGGCGTCCATTCTCGGCCTGTTTGTCATGGGCGCGTTGGTCAACAAGTGGACGCACGTGAATATCCCGCTGGTGGTGTCCAAGATCACCGACCAGACCGGACATACCAACGTCACCACGGTGCAGACCATCCTCGACCAGCTGATGCCGGGCCTGGTGCCGCTGCTGTTGACCTTCGCCTGTATGTGGCTGCTGCGTAAAAAAGTCAATGCGCTGTGGATCATCATCGGCTTCTTCGTCATCGGTATCTTTGGCTATTGGATTGGCCTGCTGGGCCTGTAATCGTTCGAAACGGCCGGGGGGCAACCCCCGGCTTTTTTATGTGTGGAGCAAGAGATGTCACTGACCGACGCCGTACTGATGCTGTTTATCGCCCTGCTGTTGCTGTATTCGCTGTACGACGAATTCGGCATGGATCTGCTGAAAGGCAAAACGCGGCTCAAAGTGCCGCTCAAACGCCGCAACCGCCTCGACAGCCTGATTTTCGTCGGCCTGATCGCCATTCTGATTTACCGTAACGTCACCGCCAACGGCGCGCTATTAACCACTTATCTGCTTATTTCTTTGGCGCTGCTCGCCATCTATATTGCTTATATCCGCTCGCCCAAAATGGTGTTTAAAGCGCACGGTTTTTTCTTCGCCAATGTTTTTGTCGAATATAACCGCATTAAAGCCATGAATTTATCGGAGGACGGCATTCTGGCCATCGACCTGGAGCAGCGCCGGCTGTTGGTTCAGGTGACGCACCTGGATGACCTGGAGAAGATATACAATTTTTTCGTTGATAATCAATAAATAAGGGAAAATTAATTTTATTCTCGCTCAAACCTTGCGCTGCCTGTGGATAATTAATCGGCAGCGCCATTTCATTTCTGACTATTATTTCTGCAACATTGTTACCCGCGTCTACATTATATTCCCACATGAAATCAGATTAATGAAAACGAGTCTCAATTAAGAACAAAAATCGCGCCAGAATAAAGTTGTCGGTACCGGAAATAATATGGTATGGTTGCGCCGTCATTGGGGAGTAGCCGGTTTCTGGAGAATAAAACGCCAGAAACGCCCGTATCAACATACTCGTTTCGCCGTATGAAACGTGGTGCGGGCAGCCAGGTAAGGTTGGCGAGACCATAGACACGTAACTCCGTCGTTTGGTTGGGGGTGGGTTACGTGTATATGGAGCCACCCGGCCGAGGCTATTTCACATGAACCTTTCAGCAACGCTTATTCTCGCTTTCGGCATGTCCATGGATGCGTTCGCCGCTTCTATCGGCAAAGGCGCCAGTCTGCATCAGCCCCGTTTCCGCGAAGCGATCCGCACCGGCCTAATCTTCGGCGTGGTCGAAGCAATCACCCCGCTCATCGGTTGGGCCATCGGCCTGTTCGCCAGCCAATACATCATGGAATGGGATCACTGGGTCGCCTTCTCGCTGCTGTTCATTCTCGGCATGCGCATGATTGTCGAAGGGGTGCGCAACAGGCCCGACGAAGAAGAGAAGGTCAAACGCCACGGCTTCTGGATATTGGTGGCCACCGCTATCGCGACCAGCCTGGACGCCATGGCGATCGGCGTCGGTCTGGCCTTCCTGCAGGTGAACATCGTGCACACCGCAATGGCCATCGGCTGCGCCACCATGATCATGGCAACGTTGGGCATGATGATCGGCCGCTTTATCGGCCCGCTGCTGGGCAAACGCGCCGAAATCCTCGGCGGCGTGGTGTTGATCGGCATCGGCGTCAACATCCTGCTGGAGCACCTCGGCTACCTGGCCTGAGGCGACCGAACTGCAAAAAAAACCTGCCGCGGCAGGTTTTTTTGTTTCTGAGTTCAAGGCCCCTTAAGCGCGACGTCGGTACAACGCCAACACGAAATCCGTCTCGCACACAAACTCGCCGCCCTCGGCCAACCGCTGTTGCACCTCCGGCGTAGCGCGCCAGGCGAACGGCGTCATCTGCAGCAGATTGGCGGCCTGCGCGCCCGGTAGGGTCATCGTATAGGCCAGCGCCTCTTTGCGCTCGCAGTCGAATCCGTCGAACTGTTCATCCTGTTCGGCATGCAGCTGCACCTGCTGGTACACCTGCTCTTTCAGCTGGTACAGATGACGCGGGCCCGGCGACACCGTCAGCACCACGCCGCCCGGCTTCACTACCCGCGCCAGCTCCTCCGCCTTGCAGGGCGCATAAATGCGCAAGACCGCATCCAGCGCCCCGTCGGCGAACGGCAAACGGTGACTGGAGGCGACGCAGAACGAGACCGCCGGATAACGTTTGGCAGCGTAGCGGATCGCCACCTTGGCGACGTCCAGCCCATAGACCGTCATATTGCGCTTCTGTGCCAGCCGTGCGGCCACGGCGGCGGTGTAATACCCTTCCCCGCAGCCTATGTCCAATAACGCGCCTGCATCGGCCGCCAGCGCCGAATCCAGCCACTCGGCTACCTGCGCTTGCAACGGCTGATAATATCCACCGTCGAGAAACGCGCGCCGTGCCTGCATCATTTCCGCGCTGTCTCCCGGCTGCTTCGATCGTTTGTGCTGCACCGGCAGCAGATTCACGTAGCCTTCTTTGGCTTGATCGAACTGATGATTGCCGTCACAACGCCAGTGTTGTGATGAAAAATGCAGCGGTTGATGACACAGGGGGCAGTGATAAGACATGAATGGGCTTCCAGAAAGACAGGGCGCGGCTAGTCTAAAGAAGGCGTCGGCTTGATGCAAGGCGCATCCCCGCTCGCTTTCGCCGCCAACAACATCTGGTCAAGCGGGGAAAAAGCTGGCTACACTGAGAGTCTGTTTTCTCATGCAGGTGAACATAACTTATGAGCGATCGTTCCGCGCTGCTCGATGCGGTGCCCCACATTCAGCACGGCTTCGGCAGCAAACTCGCGCTGCTGCCCGGGCATCTGCTGCCCTACAGCGCCACGCTGCCGGAAAAAAAACAGGTGCACGGCACCCGTATCGTCGATGTGCTGCAGCCGGCGCAGGCATGCGGCGAGGCCGATGGTTTCTATACTCGCCAGCCCGGCATTCTGCTCAGCGTACTGACGGCGGACTGTTTGCCGGTGCTGTTCAGCCGCCGTGACGGCGGCGCCATCGCTGCGGTGCACGCCGGCTGGCGCGGGCTGCTGGACGGTATTCTGGAACAGATGGCAGCACGCATTCGCCAGGACGGCGACACCGCCGATTGGGTCGTCTCCATCGGCCCTGCCGCCGGCCCGTGCTGCTACGAAGTCGATGAAGCGCTGGTGGAGAGTTTTAAACAGCGCCTGCCGCTGCCCGCCACGCTGATCAGCCCGCATTACCGGCATCTCGATTTGGCCGCAATTGCCGAATACAAGCTGGCGGCGCTCGGCTTCGCCGCCGTTGACCGCGCCGGCAGTTGCACCATCTGCACGCCGGACGTCGACCCACAGCGGCCGCAGCGCTTCAAATACACCAGCTATCGCCGCAACAGCCACCGGCGCGCGCAGGATCCGACGCATCCGGGGATCAAAGGCCGCAACCAGTACGCCGGCATCATCATCGCCGCCGGATGACGGAAACGAAAAAGCCCGCGCGAAGGCGGGCTTTTTGTACAGCTGACGCTGATTAGATAGCAGTAACGTTTACTGCAGATGGGCCTTTCTGGCCATCTTGGATTTCGAACTCAACGTTCTGGCCTTCAGCCAGGGTTTTGAAGCCGTTACCCTGGATTGCAGAGAAGTGTACGAACACGTCTTTGCTGCCGTCAGCCGGGGTGATGAAACCGAAACCTTTAGACTCGTTGAACCACTTAACTTGACCTTTGATCTTTGCCATCTTGAGTATTTCCTTTGGATTGTTTAAACCGCCCGAGGGCGTTACATAGACAAACTAGAGTCGTTACTGCTTGAGGCACTAAGATAAGGATCGGCAGAGAAGCGGTATTCAACGCTAACGTCTTTACTCAGAACTTCTTTACTGAAAATGCCACACATATACAGAACTGTACCTCGTTTTACCCAGATGCGTTATCACATACTCTGTATGCGATGGCAAGCCATTTTTAATCACTGAACGACATGTCGCACATATTTGAAACGGTCGAGCGCAACATTTGCTTAAATAGGCCAAAAGATGTTGAAGCATCGGCTATTTTCTGCTTGCCAAAATCACTGCGCCAGACCCCGCATTCTGCTGGAGTTTTAACAAAACTTTCATCGTATTGACGCCTTTGCGTCTCATCATTTCCGCTTTTTTGCCGCTTATAGCGTTAAAAAATTTGAATCTTTATGGAATTTGATATGCAACATCTGAATATCGATGAACGGGGGCCAATTTATTCATCGCTCCTCCGACCATTTACCGCCGGAAAGCCCATTCCTCATCGGCTTTCCGCCCTGCCGCCAAACGGCGCGGGCGAGAACGGCGCACGGGTCGGCGGCAACGTCTCCACCCTGCACAACGGATGCATAAGCATGCAAAGCGCCGGCACATCTTCCGCTGCCTGTGGTTTCATCATAAATAATCCGAATGTCATTAACCTCAATAGCCGGAATAATCTTATCAATAACGAAAGTTCAACGTTGAATTAAATCCTGAAAATACGGGGGTTATTTGAATCACCACCCGCACTTATCAATTCTGCTAATTACAGCTGCGCTTTCAAACCATTGACTTTATTCATCCCGCTGCGCCGCCGGGTGATTAGGTAACGCAGGCGATGAGCCCTGCAACGCGATGCGCTCGCCAATCTTCAGCGGGAGGAATTGATGCTGCTCCAACCCCGCCTCGCTCAGGGCCAGGTTCAGCTGCTGCGGCGGTTCGTCCAGCGATTCATCCGCCAGTTCGAATACTCCCCAATGGATAGGAATGGCTCGCGGCTGATTCAGTTCGCGATACAGCGCCACCGACTGCTGCGGATCCATATGCTGCTCCTGCATAAACCAGCGCGGCGCATAGGCGCCGATCGGCAACGCAGCCACGTCGAACGGCCCCAGCCGTTGACCGATCTCCGCCAGCCGTTCCGAATAACCGCTGTCGCCGGAAAAATAAAACCGTAGCGCCGGATGGTGGATCACCCACCCGCACCACAGCGAGCGATTGCGATCCCACAGCGTGCGCATGCTCCAGTGCCGCGCCGGCGTGGCGTAGACCGTCAGCTCGCCCAGTGACAGGCTCTGCCACCAGTCCAGTTCATGCACCTTCAGCCGGTAGCGGCGAAACCAGCGCTTCACCCCCAACGGCACGATGAACTCGGCCTGTGGGAAACGCCGCGCCAATTGCCGCACCGTGCGCCTGTCGAGGTGGTCATAATGGTTATGGGAGATCAGCACCACATCCACCGCCGGCAGTTGCCCCACCGTCAACGGCGGCGGCGTTCTGCGCTTTGGGCCGTAAAAGCTCAGCGGCGATGCACGTTCGGACAATACCGGATCGATCAGGATATAGCGGCCACTCAATCGCAATAGCATCGAGGCATGCCCCAACCACCAGACGCTGTCGTCGCTGCCACTGAGATCGGCAGGTTGCCACCAGCGCTGGGTAAATTGCGCATAACCCTGCTGCGGCGGCCTGGGCAGCCCCTGTCGCTTGCGTTCATCTTGCCAACGCCGAAGATCGCCCTCCTGACGCCGCGAAGGTTCCAGGTTGCGAAATCCCTCCGGCGTATGATGCGCCTTGGCCGCGTCGTAATAACGGTTGATTCTTTTCATCCTGCCTTTTCTCCCGACCACAGCGCCCTGCACGGGCATGACTTTCAGTGTAACAAACCCGATGAAGCTCGCACTTTGTCAGCCGTGCGCTGCATCTCGGGACCTTTTGCCGTATGCTGTTGTCTCACTCCAGTGGAAAGCCAGGGCCGCCAAGAGCCCGTTAAGACTCTCTTAAGATCTTTGTGATTGACTTGTAGGGCATACAGAAAAGGAGAAGTTATGAGTCGTTCTACATCCCGCAAATCAGGCATCGGCCTGGGGCGTCGTATTCGCAGCGCGCTGCTCGCGCAGAAGCAATACTGGAAAATGTATTTCGCCATGAAGCTGCGCCGGCTGCGCGTGCCTGCACCGTTGGTGCTGCTGGGCGGTTCGCTGCTTGGGTTCTTCATGCTGACTCTGCTGATGCTCAGCGTAGTCGCCATCGACGTCATCAGCACCCTGCTGCTGCTGTGCCGGAAACTGCTGGGACGGGGTGACGGTGAGGGGCGCGCCTTTATGCCGCGCGGCTGACGAGAAGAGCGCGGAGGCGCAATACGCCTCCGCGCGCAGATTAACGCTTGGCGCCTTTGCGGCGCGTCAGCATGAACCCGCCCCACAGCACCGCAACCCATACCGGCATCAGCAACACCGAAATGCGGATCCCTTCGCTGAAATACATGATCACCAGAATCAGGCCGAGGAACGCCAGACACAGGTAGTTGCCGAAAGGATACCACAGCGCCTTAAAGCTGGGGATGACGCCCTGGCGGTTCTTGGCGGCACGGAACTTCAGGTGCGCCAGGCAGATCATCACCCAGTTGATCACCAATGTTGACACCACCAGCGCCATCAGCAGCTCAAACGCCTTGCCGGGCATCAGGTAGTTGATCAGCACGCCGATCGAAGTAATCAACGCCGACAGCGCGATGGACAGCACCGGCACGCCGCGTTTATTCACGCGCGTCAGCACCTGCGGCGCATTGCCCTGGCTGGCCAGCCCGAACAGCATGCGGCTGTTGGCATAAACGCCGCTGTTGTAAACCGACAGCGCGGCGGTCAAGACCACTACGTTGAGCACCGTTGCCACCAGATTGCTGTTCAGCGCATGGAAGATCAGCACGAACGGGCTGCCGCCCTCCACCACTTGCCCCCACGGATAGAGCGAAAGCAGCACGGTCAGCGAGCCGATATAGAAGATCAGGATGCGGTACACCACCTGATTGGTGGCTTTGGGAATGCTGCGGCGCGGATCGGCGGCTTCCGCCGCGGTGATGCCGACCATCTCCAGCCCGCCGAACGAGAACATGATCACCGCCATCGCCATCACCAGCCCGGAGAAGCCGTGCGGCATAAAGCCGCCCTGCTGCCAGAGGTTGGTGATGCTGGCCTGCGGCCCGCCGTTACCGCTGGCCAACAGCCAGGCGCCGAAGACGATCATGCCGACAATCGCCACTACCTTGATGATGGCGAACCAGAACTCGGTTTCGCCGTACAGGCGCACGTTCACCAGGTTAATCAGGTTGATCAGCACGAAAAACAGCGCGGCGGAGGCCCAGGTGGGGATCTCCGGCCACCAGTACTGAATGTAGATGCCGACGGCGGTCAATTCCGCCATGCCGACCAGAATGAACATTGCCCAGTAGTTCCAGCCGGAAAGGAAGCCGGCGAAATCGCCCCAGTATTTATAGGCAAAGTGACTGAAAGAGCCGGCGACCGGCTCCTCCACCACCATTTCACCCAGCTGGCGCATGATTAAAAACGCGATAAAACCGCCGATGGCGTAGCCCAGCAGCACGGCGGGGCCGGCCATTTTAATGGTTTGCGCAATGCCGAGAAATAAACCGGTACCGATGGCGCCCCCGAGGGCAATAAGCTGTATGTGTCTGTTTTTTAAACCGCGTTTTAGCGGAGTATCCTGATGCTGACCGCCCATCTTATCCTCATATGGCGTATACCCTTGCCGCTATCGGCCAAGATTTCACCAATCAATAAATGTATCTGCGGGCGGCTTTTTAACACTTAACCCCGTGAGCATCAAGGAGAAGCGCCCCGAGACGGCAGGCCGGAGCGCGATTTTTTTACCGCGAGAAAGCGGATAACGGCAGCGTTTAGCCAGGCATACCGCACAGTTTGGTCAGATTGCGCGCGCCGATCATCAGCGTGGCGACATAAGATTGGCTACGCGTGACCACTTCCACCGCCACGCGATCGTTTTGATATTTTATCAGGTAGGTCGAGGGCCAGCCCTGACGGCGCTGGCCGAAGCTTTCGGCATGACGATCGATCGCCGCATGGGCAATCACCAGATGAGACAAGTTTTTATCACCTTTGATAATGCGCTTCATAAACAGCCTCCGCCAACGACAGCTCTGTTATTAGAAAAAGGAGAAACTCTTACCAATCACCGGTATTGTTCGACTCAGTTAGCCTGTCGGCTCATCAGGAAGCAGATCATCGCCGCGCGCAGCGGACTGGCGCTGTCCGCCTGCCATTCACCGCCCTGAGTGCTCATGCGCGCCTGCCACTGCGGGCTGTCGCTTTGGTTATCGGGGTTCAGACTGATTTTGTTGGCGCAAATGATCGGCCAGGCATCGGAGGGATTCTTGCAGTAATCTTTACCTTTCACACCACCGTAGGGATACCACTTGTCCGGGTTCTCTCCGGTCAGCAGCGCAATGCTGCGGTTCACTTCGGCATCGCTTTCTTCGTACCATTTAATCATCGGCTTCATCCATCTTTCGTAAGGTTCGCGCTACATTACGATGTCTGTACGACAGTTTTATGACAGCGCTGCCGGTTTTCACATTATCTCTACTAATGCTTTGTGCCCTTTATCTTTCCTTAGCGCCTGCGTAAACTTTTCTCCCTGTTCAGCGCCCGGAGTACGCATGCATGTTGACCGGCCTTAACCATCTGACGCTCGCCGTCAGCAATCTCGATCGCAGCTTCGATTTTTATCGTCATCTGTTGGGATTTATCCCGCACGCCCGCTGGCAAGGCGGCGCCTATTTGTCGTTAGGGCCGTTGTGGCTATGCCTGTCGCTGGATGAAACGCGCATGCAACAACGCGAGCGCGATTACACCCATTACGCCTTCAGCGTCGCGCCGGAACACATTGAGCAGGTCAGCGAGCGGTTGCGCCAGGCCGGCGTCGAAGAGTGGAAAAGCAATCGCAGCGAAGGCGAATCACTCTATTTTCTCGATCCCGATGGGCATCAATTGGAGATCCATGCCGGCGATTTGGCCAGCCGCCTGGCGGCATGCCGGGAAAAGCCGTATCAGGGCATGGTGTTTTACTGAGGCGCCCCGGCGACGCTGCCGTCGGCCGGGGCATCATGCTCAACGTTCGGGGATGAAACCTTTGAAATCCAGCGCGGGGTTGAGATCGTCGTCAGCAGCAGCGGCGCCGTCTGCGCCGGCGCGGTGCGCCATACGCTTCAACAGCGCCGTTTGCTGGCGTTGTTGCTCGGCAATCTCCTGCAGCAGGCGAATCTGCTCATTGGCGCGCACGCTGGCGCGGTTCACCAGGAACCAGACCCACAGCCCGGCCAGCAACGCCACGGCGGCGAGGGCCAGCGACAATAGGCCGTTCTGGCCAAAACCTAAATCGTACATGGACAACCCTATCTACTGCGAAATTCAGGCCGCCATCTTAACACTCGCGGCGGCCGTGCGAACATCCCTGCCAAAAATTGCTTACCAGGGCACGAAGCGGGTCACCGAACAGATGCCCAACGCAAAATTTCCACCATCGTCGCAATAGCTGTCCAGCGCCAGCAGGTAGAAAAACAGGCAGGCAGCGACGGCCGTCATTATCACGAGGATTTTTTTTCGCAACAAATTTAGCAGCCTCATTGTTATCTTGGTAATCTATCGCGCATGTTATCACAGCGAAGTTAAACGAAGTTTAACTTTCCGTTTAGATTTCTGGCTATCGCCCGGTTTTCAGACTGTTACCCTTGCCCTCGCATAGGCGCCGTGGCTAGATGAACCCTCAGGGATAACGAGGAAATACGATGAGCAAATTGATTAAGTGGGTATTGGTGTTGGCGGTCATTTACGGCGGCTTTTTGATCTCGGGCTACGGCGTGCTGATCGGCAGCAACAAAAACGTTGGCGGGTTAGGGTTGCAGTGCAAATACCTGACGGCGCGCAACGTGGCGATCGCCCAGTACGTGAATGGCGACAACGGTTTCATCGGCGTAGCCGACTGCCCGCTGTTCAAGAAAATCGTAACGGTGGTGGATTAACCGCCACCGCCCGACGCCGCCGCTTTGCGGCGGCCCCGCCTCAGTTGCGGGTAAACTTCATCTCGATCAGCGCAATCGCCTTGTCAATCGCTCGGCGGGTCACCGGATCGGCGCCGGCAGGATGCGTGGAGAAATCGATGCTTTTGAGCTGACCCGCCATCTTGTCGCGCACTTCGGTCGGCGCAATCACGTCGATAACGTCCAGAATCTGTTTGATGACCAGTTGGCAAGCGACCAGATCGGAAGCCAGTTCCTGCTCGTTGCTCAGCATGTCAGACATAATAAATTTCCTTCTTGATTCAAACGCCGCACAGAATAGCATGGCGTCCGCGCCATTGCCCGCACTCCCCGTCTTTTTCCCCATTCTGCGCACCGGCGGGCAAAAGCCTGCGGCGGATTGGCCTATACTTGCTGCATGGCGGTGGTAAAAACCACCCGCAAGCCACAACCAACAGGAGAAAGTTATGGCGAATCACAATGTGAAATCCTGGGCGACAGTGCGTGAAACTTCGGTGGAAATCGCCGAAGCCATTTTTGAGCTGGCAGGGAACGATGAAGTGTTGGCGCAGAAAATCTGGGAAGAAGGCAGTGATGAGGCACTGGAAAAGGCCTTTGCCAAAACCACCGCCGACCAGCTTTATTGGGGAGAGGAAACCGTCGAGCGGAAAAACGTTTGAGCGGTTACGCAACAAAAAGCCCGGGTTTCTGACCCAGGCTTTCCCGATTAGCGCTCGCCCCGCTTAGCGGCGTGCATATCTTCTTGCTCTCACGGTTCTTCACCTCCCACACCTTCCGCATTCTTCATGCTCATCACCGGCGTCGCCATAAAAGCGCCGACGCCCACGATTACAACCAGAGTAATAATCACTGTCATTAACATGCGATCACCCCATCAACGTTGAGTTGTTACGGCTGACTCTGTTTTGGCGGTTCTTGCTGCGGCTTTCTTTGCGTCCCCCACCGCGGCGGCGACAGTCTCAGATTAGCCGTTTTTCCTTTCGGCTGACAAGCGGCGGTCAAACGGTTTTTCCGAATAATTGCCCCCCGTCACCGGCGGCATTTTTGTCGACGGCGGCAAGTTGTGTATACTTCACCGCTATGTAGGTCTCACACTGACGCACTGATGATACAAGAACACCACCTCTCGTTGGTCTGCGCCCTCAGCAAATGGGTCGAAACTCACCTCGGACGAGTGATCCATCTCGAAGAGCTGGCCGAGTACTCCGGCTACTCGCTGTGGCACATGCAGAAGCTGTTCAAAGAAGCGACAGGGATTTCGCTCGGTAAATACATTCGCGAACGCCGTCTGGCCGGCGCGGTCTATCAACTGCGCAGCAGTGAAGCGTCGATCTTCGACATCGCCCTGGACTTTGGCTTCGGTTCACAGTCCCACTTCACCTACATGTTCAGAAAGCGTTTTAATATCACACCCTATGATTTCCGCCAGGATTTGAGCGTTGATCTGCACATCGATCCGCCGTTGCACGTCATTCACCAAAAATCCGCCTGAAGCCCGCCGCAAGTCGGCGGGTTAACGCGCCCCCCAGACCGCCAGCATCGCGATCGCGGCCGGCAGCGCCTGCACCCACAGAATTTTGCGGCTGGCGCTCAACCCGCCGAACACCCCGGCCGCCAGCACGCACCCGAGCAAGAACAGCTGCAGTGCCATATCCCCACGCCAGTAGCTCCATACCAACCCCAACGCCAGAAAGCCGTTGTACAACCCCTGATTGGCGGCCAACACCCGCGTGGCTGCGGCGAACTCCGCCGTTGTGCCAAATGCGCGCCTGCCGAGGGGCGTACGCCACAGGAACATTTCCAGCACCAGGATATAAAGATGGAGCGCTGCGATGAGCAGCAGCAAAATATCGGCAAAGAACTTCATGATGGTTCCAGTCGTTTATTGAAGATGCCATCAATTATAAACGCCTTCGCTCACCTCCCCATCGGCGGAGATAAAAAAACCCGCCGAAGCGGGTTTATGCAGGAGTCATTTTTTGAGGTTAGTTTAATACGGCGACCAACAATGCCGCGACAGAGACCCAAAACAGCGCCGTGGCAACCACGACATGGGACAATCTTGCACGATAAAGTACCTGGCTCATAATGACCTCACTGACATCTGACTAACGGGAGACAACCTGACTTCCTGAGGATTATCCTAAACTTCTTCTCACTGTCGTTATATGCGCCAGATCACTTTTCCGCCGAGAAACCTTATATTGTCGTAAAGCTGGAGCCGCGATCACATTAATTACGCCTTATTAGAGCGAAATAAGCCGAATAATCGCGGCGATTATATCCTAACGCTATCAAACATCGTTCCAGGGCAGGCGCGGTGCGGTCATGCGCTCACCAGAATAACCGCTAACCGGCGGGAAACGCGGCGCGCCTTGTTCCCAATCATGCTGAGCCCGAGTAATTTCAGCCTTGGTATGGCCAACGAAATTCCACCAGATAAGGATCTCTTCGTTTAATGGTGCCCCACCGATGAGTAATCCCCGGCTCCCCTTCCGTGCATTTAACCCAATAGAGTTATTCTTTATGCCCAAATAGGCGAATTCATCAGGTGAAAAGGTTTCACCATTAAGTTCAAATGCACCAATAAGGGGCAAAAAGCCGATTTCATAATCATCGCGCAACGGCAATTCGATTCTTGCCGCTTCTTCCCATTCCAGATCAATGGCGATTAATGGCGAAAGAGTGAACACCGGTGAACAATAAGCGCCAAATTCCCCAACCAACAAACGATGATTCACGCCATTATTCTGCCACTGCGGCAAATCAGGATAATGATCGAAGCGTGGTGCCATGTCGGCATGTTCGGCCGGCAGCGCGATCCATAATTGCGCAGCATGCAATCGCCGTTGCTCACCCACCGACTGTTCCGTATGCGCAATGCCGTGCCCTGCGGTCATCAGGTTAACCTGACCCGGACGAATCACCTGCTCACTGCCGAGGCTGTCTCGGTGCAGCACCTCACCTTCTATCATCCAGGTGAACGTTTGCAGCCCGGTGTGCGGATGCGGCCCCACATCCATGCCGGGCGAAGTGCCGTTGAATACCGTCGGCCCGGCGTGATCGAGAAAACACCAGGCGCCGACGGTGCGCCGCTCCCGGGTTGGCAACGCACGGTTGATCGGAATGCCCCCCACTTCGGCGTTACGCACGGCAATACGTTGTATCTGGCGCACGCCGTCAACGACGGGGCACTCGCGTGAAGGTGAAGAGAGCGTAGGACGTGGCTGACTCATCGCAAAGACCTCCTGAATGGCGCCGATTCGCCAAGGGTAACCGCCCAAGCTTAACACAGGACAGCTCCTCCGCAGAGCGGCGACGTGCAGGCACGTTCGCGCGGTTCAGGGGGCTTTGATATAGCAGCTCTTGATGTCTATATCGTCATGCGCGTGCCTGAGATCGGAGAAATAGGTCACGCCAAAGAGAATTGATACCACCAGCAGCACGGACACCAACAGGCCGATGATCGCCAGCAGTTTGGTTTCATCATGGAGATTAGGCTCCATTTTATCTCCCCTAGTTAATCGCGTCAGGTCACCCACAGCGTGACCGCCAGCGTAAAGATAATCAGTGAGCAGGACGCCACCGCCAATACGACGATCGCAAATTGCGCATCACCCAAGGTTTCTCGATAGTTTTTATCCGTTGAGGCGTTACGCTCTTGTTTCACTAAATCGGTTTTCACTCGTTCAACTGCTGCATTGCTGTTTGACGGGGCAAAACATCCCCTCAGAATAAGGCGCCAACGTCGCTGACTTGGTCGCTCCGGCCTCAACCGGGGGATGACGCTATCAATTTTCCCCATCAGGGTCAACACCGCGCCTGCCGGCGAGCGAGCAAGTACACAGGGGAGATGTAACTGGCATGGAGAGCGCAAGGAAATAAGAGACGCCGATTGCAGAGGGCAAAAAAAAAGCCCGGTACGTGACCGGGCCAGGGTAGACCGACGCGTTATTGCGGGATACGCAACACCTGCCCCGGATAAATCTTGTCCGGGCTCGACAGCATCGGCTTGTTGGCTTCGAAAATCTTGTTGTACAGATTGGCGTTGCCGTACATCTCTTTAGAGATCGCGCTCAGCGTATCGCCCTTCTTCACGGTATAGAAGCGGCTCTCGGCGTCGGATTGCGCTACCGCCACCTTGTCTTCCACACCGCTGATACCCGCCACGTTGCCGATAGCCACCAGGATCTTCTCTTTTAACTCCTGGCTGACGGCGTCGCCGGTCACTACGGCTTTACCATCGACCACCTGCACATTCACTTTGTCGGTGCCCGGCAGGCCGCTCTTATCGAGATGCTCCTTGAGTTTGGCGCTTTGATCTTCGGCGGAGGCATTGCCGGTGACTGTATCCCACAGTTTTTCGCCCGCTTCTTTGACGAAGTTAAACAAGCCCATATTCACTCCTTTTGATGGTTGCAGTAATGCGTTTAAGTAAGGCTTGTTAAGCTTAGCATCGACAAAAGGATATGCCATCCGCTCACGGCGTCAGAAACGGGTAGAGTATTCCGAAAGTGTCGTCAGCGGCGTTTCCATGGCGATTAATCGTGCAATGATGCTGAAAAATCGCGCTTTTCTACCTACACTGTTGCAGACAAGGCAACTCGACGAAGGAGGCGTGCGACGATGTACGCATTGGTGATGTTTGTCTGTTATCTGGATGGCGGCTGCAGTGAAATGGTGGTCGATATATTGCGCGACGAGCCGCAATGCCTGGTCGCGATGAAGGAACAGAACTTGCGACACGCCGGCTGTTATCCCATGGAAGAGTTTATCGACGGCTTCTGGTTGCCAGCCAGCGAATATTCGGATTTTTAACCTGCTCCCCGCGCAATGCTGAGGAATTTCTGATTTCATCGGAAACTTCGTCTTCCTCTGAGGCATAAGGCCGCTGTTTTGCTAAATTGCGGCTCCCGAAGAAGAGAGAGACAGAGAAAGGTCATGCCAGCATCGGCTCATTCCAACGAGCAATATGAAACTCTGCTGCGCGACGTCAGCCTGGCGTTAGGCGACGCAGTGTTGCAGTTAATCCAAAAACATAAAAAGGTATCCGGCGGCAATATTCTTTCACAGCTGGTGGACGAAATAGAGCGTGAGCAGGATCAGCAACGTTTCGTCGCACTGCGTTCCGCCATTGAACTGGTCGGGCTGGCGCCCAAAGGCTGAAATCCCGATAAAACAAAGGCAGGGCTTGCGCCCTGCCTGATTACCAATCCCGACACAGGATGAAGGTAATGAAATTGCAGATTAGAAACGATACGTCAGGCTGACGGCAACGATATCATCGTTGGCCAGTTTCAGTTTGTTATCGTCGCTCAGCTGGTTGATTTGATAATCGACGTAGGTGTACATATTTTTGTTGAAGTAGTAAGTCGCCCCCACTTCCACGTATTTCACCAGGTCGGCATCACCGATCCCTTCGATATCCTTGCCTTTGGACTGCACGTAGGCCACGGAAGGACGCAGGCCGTTCTCGAATTGATACTGAGCCACCACTTCGAAGTTTTGCGTTTTATTGGCGAAGCCGGAAGTGCCGTTGACGCTGATCGGCGTCATGTTACGGGTTTCGGCATACATCGCAGCCAAGTAAACCTGGTTGGCGTCGTATTTCACCGCGGTGGTCCAGGCGGTAGCGCTGTCACCCTTGCCATACTGCAGCGCTTTCTGAGCGCTGGTGCGGTTGGAATCGGAGAACGCCGCCGCTAAGCCGATGCCGGAACCGCCGATATCCTGGTAGTCCAGAGACAGGCCGTAACCGTCGCCGTTTTGCTTGGTCACGCTGCGGCCGTCACCGTCGTTTTTACCCTGATACTGCACCGCCAGGTTCAGGCCTTCCACCAAACCGAAGAAATCACGGTTGCGGTAGGTGGCCAAACCGTTGGAACGAGCGGTCATAAAGTTATCGGTATAGCTGTAGGAGTCGCCGCCGAATTCCGGCAGCATGTCGGTGTAAGCCTCGGCGTCATACACCACGCCGTAGTTACGGCCGTAGTCGAAAGAACCGTAGTTGCCGAATTTCAGCCCCGCGAAGCCCAGACGCGTTTTGGTACCGGCGGTGCCCTGCGCTTCGTCGTGATTGGCCTGGACGTTGTATTCCCACTGGCCGTAGCCGGTCAACTGGTCATTGATTTGCGTTTCGCCTTTGAAGCCCAGACGAACATAGGTCATATCACCGTCGTTGGACTTACTGTCGCTGAAATAATGCTTGGCGTTAACGCGGCCGTACAGGTCGAGTTTATTGCCATCCTTATTGTAGATTTCAGCCGCGTTGGCGAAGGAGGTGATCGCCCCGAGGGCGACAGCTAAGGCTAATACACTGCGTTTCATCATTTATTTTCCTAGATATTATAATTAGAACCCTGCCCGTCACGCCCAATTTATAATTTGGGCTGTGATTTTATCTTTTGGTATTTTATGAGCTCCCCTAATGCCGGGGTGATGTGACATTAGCATCATGAATCAAAACTTAAAATCAAAAAGTTCATGAAACAACGAGGAGAAAGCATGTTTATGTGTAACTAAATATTACAAAAAAGAAATCACTCAACCCATTGAATATAAGAATTTTTTATCACATAAGTTATAACCAAAACGGTGCAATGCACCATTATAGTGCAATTTAGTTTCGTTTTGCGTGCTTTCTGCGCGATTCAAAAGTAACAACAAGATTAGCATGGTTATTAAAAACGTTACTTATTTCACATTTTTATCTTAACAAACTCACCAGGCAATTAAGGCTTTCAGATAACGACCTGACACTGCCTTCTATTCATTCGTATAAAGACGCGGATTAGTAACGAATAAAATTCGCCTTACGGGAATAAAAATAGCGGGAAATAGCAGATTAAAATAATGAAAGGAATAACGGCGGCGCGCTGACGGCGCCACCGTGGATAAATCAATACAGCGTAGAGCGGGAAACTTCGCTCAACAACATGCCGGCACGCAGGCCCAACGCCACGCTGGGGTTAGGGAACAGTATCCACGCCCCCTCCTGGCCCACGCGATAGTCCTCCTGCGGTTGCTCGCACAGCAACATACCCGGTTGCAGTTCGGTGAAGTTGGCCGTGTCATCGTCCAGATGCAGTTTGAAATCTTCGCTGTGCTTGATCAACGAGTGCATCACACGAAAAACCCGAATCTCGGCGCCCGCACGCGCCGGCAGCGCCCCTTCGCTGACCGCCGCCCGCAGAGCGCGATCGATGGCGGCAAACTGCTGCAGATCGTTGCTGCCGAACGGCCGCGCCTTGCCCAGCTCGAGCGTACAGCTCGCCGCATTGAGATGTTCGCTGGAGTAATGGCTAAAAGTCCCGCCCGGCGCACTGTGTACCACCAACGCATCCAGATCGGCGGCATCCAGCAGCTTCAACATCGGCTCACTGTACGGGCGTTTCTGAAAGGGCAGAATGCCGAAACGTGGCAAACGCGATTCACGGATGGCGGTGTGCAAATCGTAATGGAAACGCGCCGCCTGCTCCCCATCGAAAAAGGCGGCGAGCGCACGCTCCAACTGCTGCGCGCGCACGGTTTCGCCACTGGCGGCGAAGTTGCGGTAGCGGCCGCCGAACATGCGGTTCATGTCGCTGTGCAGATAACGCTTGCCGGCTCGCATCGCCGCCGGGTTGCCCAGCACTACCAACAGTCGCACCGTCAGCGGCAACCGGCCGGCAAGGAGATCGCCGACCAGCTGATTGAGCAGTTCAATCGGCGCGGTTTCATTGCCGTGCACGCCCGCCGACATCACCATCGCCTGGCGGTAAGGCTGTCGTGGCGTAAGCTCCAGTACCCCTTCCCCCTGCCAGCGCCACCGCAGCTGCGGTGTTTCACCTTGCCATTCGACGGGTTCGTTCCCTTCCAGCGTCAGGGGCAGTAGATCGATCATGCTGCCTCCCTTAGCGTTGGAACGGATAAATGGCGCCGAGACCGAGGATCGACGTCAGCGCATCCAGCGCCTCGCGCCCTTCGCGCAGCAGCAGCGGATCGGCCAGGTCATCCTGCGTCAGGCGGTCGCGGTAATGACGATCGACCCACTCGTTCAACGTTGCGAACAGCCGATCGTTCATCATCACGCGCGGATTGACCGCTCTCAACTCTTGTTCGTTGAGCGCCACCCGCAACCGCAGGCAGGCAGGGCCGCCGCCGTTGCGCATGCTTTCACGCAGGTCGAACACGCGGATTTCATCGATAGGGCCGCCGCTGCCGACCATGTCGTTGAGGTAACGCCACACGCCGGCGTGCTGACGCGACTCCTCCGGCACGACGATCATCATCTTGCCGTTCGGTTTGGTAAGAATTTGGCTGTTGAACAGATAGGTCGCCACCGCGTCCGCTACCGAGACGCGCTCTGTCGGCACTTCGATCGCCACCAGCTCGCTGTCCAGCGTCGCCATCTTGCGGCGCACTTCATCCAGCGCCTGTTGCTGGCGGTAAAACGCCTGCTGATGATGGAACAGCACGTTCTGGTTGCTGACCGCAATCACGTCGTTATGAAACACGCCCTGATCGATCACCGCCGGGTTTTGCTGCACGAAGACCGTATGCTGTTCATCCAACTGGTGCAGGCGAGCGATCGCCTCGCCGGCTTCGCGCGTCTGGCGCGCCGGATAACGCGCCGGCGCCGTTTCGCCGCCGAACTCCTGACGACCATAGACGAACACCTGCACGCTGCGCCTGGCGTAGTCGCCGCCCAAACGGTTATGGTTGGCCGCCCCTTCGTCGCCGAACAACGCCACCTGCGGCAGCGCCTCGTGGTGGGCGAAATGCCGATCGTCGCTGAACATCGCCCGCAATACGGCGGTGGTGGTTTCCGCTTCGATGGCGCGGTGGAATTTGTTGTTCAGGTTGGCGGCGGTGAAGTGCACCTTGCCGTCGGCGCTGTCCGCCGAAGGCGAGACGGTGGCCGCATTGGCGGTCCACATGCACGACGCCGAGCTGAGCGCCGACAGCAAGCGCGGCGACTGACGCATCGCCTGCGCCAGCACCGCCTCATCGCTGCCGCTGAAACCCAGGCGACGCAGCATCGGCAAATGCGGCCGCTCCTGCGGCGGCAAGACCCCTTGCTGGAAACCGAGATCGGCCAGCGCCTTCATTTTCAGCAGCCCCTGCTTCGCCGCCAGCTTCGGGTTCGATACGCTGTTTTGATGCTGCGTCGACGCCTCGTTGCCGAACGACAGCCCGGCATAGTGGTGCGTCGGCCCCACCAAACCGTCGAAATTGACTTCATATCCTGACATGTTTATCCCCTGGGGATAGCGTACGGCAGCGCCATCGCGCCGCCGCAGACGATTAACGGAACGACAAGCCCGGCGAGAGCGTGGCCGGCAGCGACAGGCTTTCGCTTTCCAGCGAAGCCATCGGCCAGGCGCAATAGTCCGCCGCATAGAAGGCGCTTGGGCGATGGTTGCCGGAGGCCCCCACGCCGCCGAACGGCGCCGCGCTGGACGCCCCGGTCAGCGGCTTGTTCCAGTTGACGATGCCGGCGCGCGCTTCCAGCAACAGCCGCTCGAACAGCTCGCGCTGCGGCGAGACCAATCCCACCGACAGGCCGTAGCGCGTCTGGTTGGCGAGCCGCAGAGCCTCGTCGAAATCGCGGTAACGCACGATGGTGGTCAACGGCCCGAAGTACTCTTCGTCCGGCACGCCGGCCACGCCGGTCAGCTCGATGATGCCCGGGCTGAGCAGCGAACTGCCCGGCTCCAGCAGACGCATGGCCAGCAGCGATTTGCCGCCCAACGCCAGCAAGCGCTGCTGTGCTTTCAGCATGTTTTCCGCCGCGGCAGCCGACACTACCCCGCCCATGAACGGCTGCGGTTCGTCATCCCAACGGCCGACGCGCAGTTCGCCCGCCACCTGAACCAAACGCGCGATAAAGGCATCGCCTTCCGCCCCTTGCTTCACCAGAATGCGACGCGAACAGGTGCAACGTTGGCCGGCGGAGATAAATGCCGACTGGATAGCCAGGTTGACCGCCGCGTCGCGATCCTCGAAACCGTCGACGATCAGCGCATTGTTGCCACCCATCTCCAGCGCCAGGATCTTCTCCGGCTGCCCCGCCAATTGGCGATGCAGGTGATAGCCGGTGCCGGCGCTGCCGGTAAACAGCAGACCGTCGATATCCGCACTGGCCGCCAAGGCTTCGCCGGTTTCGCGGCCGCCCTGCACCAGATTGATCACCCCGTCCGGCAGACCGGCCTGCAGCCAAAGTTTCAGGGTCTCCTCGGCGGTCAACGGCGTCAGCTCGCTCGGTTTGAATACCACGCAGTTACCGGCCAACAGCGCCGGCACGATATGGCCGTTCGGCAGATGGCCGGGGAAGTTGTAAGGCCCGAATACCGCCAGCACGCCGTGCGGACGATGGCGCAGCACCGAAGCGCCGTCGGCCATCGCCGTCTGGCTAAAACCGGTGCGCGCCTGATAGGCCTGCAGCGAAATGCCCACCTTGCCGATCATCGCCTGAATTTCGGTCAGCGTTTCCCAACGCGGCTTGCCGGTCTCGCGGCTGATGGTTTCCGCCAGCGACTGCTTGTGTTCCTCCAGCAAGGCGGCGAAGCGTTTCACCAGCTGTTCGCGCTGCTCGAACGGCGTGCGCGCCCAGGCGGGGAACGCGGCGCGCGCGGCTTCGCAGGCAGCGGCGACGTCATCGGCGTCGGCGGCGTTAGCGCGCCACAGCGGCTGGTTGCCGACCGGATCGGCCTTGCCGAACTCGGCGCCGCGGCCCTGCCGCCAGACGCCGTTAATCAACAGTGCAGGATGGGACATCATGCTTTCTCCTGTGCAATAAGGGGGAGCACCCGCACCGGGCTGCCCTGTTCGACGCCCAGCGCCGCGGCGGTGGCGGCGTTGATATGCAGGCGGTCGTCATACAGATCGGCATTGACCAACAGTGCGCGGTAATTCTGATAGTTGTCGTTGGCCACCAGATGCACCGGCGCATCGGCGCGCATCGGCGTGTCATCCAGCACCACTTTCACCAGGCGGCTCTGCTTCACCGCGCGGATATGGTCGATCTCCGCTTCCAGCGTCGGGCCGCCGTCGAAGATATCGACGTAGCCCTGATAACTCAGGCCTTCCGCCTCCAGTAGGCGGCGCGCCGGCAGGGTTTGCGGGTGCACTTCGCCAATCACTTTCTGCGCATCTTCGGCCAGGAAATCGACATACAACGGGTGTTTCGGCATCAGCTCGGCGATAAACGCCTTTTGCCCGGTGCCGCTCAGGTAGTCCGCCTTGGCGAACTCGATGGAGAAGAAACGGTGACCGACGCTCTCCCAGAACGGCGAACGGCCGTTTTCATCGGAGAAACCGCGCATCTCGGCGATCAGACGCCGGGAGAAGCGTTCACGGAACGCGGCGATAAACAGGAAACGCACCTTCGACAGCAGCTTGCCGTTCTCGCCGTGGCGATAATCCGGATCGAGGAACAACGTACACAGCTCCGAATGGCCGGTATGGTCGTTGCTGAGGAACAGCGTCGGCACCGATTTATAGACGTTCAGCTGTTTGGAGGCGTGCACCTGCGTGCCAACGCGGAAGCTGTACCAGGGTTCCGCCAGGCCGACGGCCACTTCAATTGCGCAGACCCCCACCGCCTGCCGGCGCTCGCTGTCTTCCAACACGAACAAATAACACTGGTCACTTTGCGGAAGTTCGCCTTGCCAGGTTTTTAACGCCCGCTCAATGCGCGCCGACAAGGTATCTTCATTCTGCGGCAGTGAAGTGAGACCGATGCCGGATTTACCGGCAAGCGTCAGTAAATCCGCCAGATCGCGACGCTCTATAGGGCGAATAATCATCATAATGCGAACCTCTTCTGAATCAGGCTGCGCCGGTGAAGGCGCAGCCCGCTGATTAGCTGCAAATGCGCGCCACGGCGCGCGCGAATCGCGCCAGCCCCTCTTTCACATCCTGCTCAGGGATGATCAGCGACGGCGTGAAACGCACCACGTCCGGACCGGCGATCAGCGCGATAACGCCTTCTTCGTTGGCCAGTTGGGTGATCTGCTTCGCTTTGCCGGCATAGTCTTTCTTCAATTGGCAGCCGATCAGCAAACCGCCGCCGCGGATCTCGGCGAAGATCGGGTACTGACGGTTGATATCGTTCAACCCGTCGATGAACCACTGGTGACGTTGTTTGACGCCTTCCAGCACTTCCGGCGTGTTGATGATGGAGAACACTTCCCCCGCCACCGCCGTCGCCAGCGGGTTGCCGCCGTAGGTGGTGCCGTGGGTGCCGACGCCCAGCGTTTTCGCCAGCGCATCGGTGGTCAGCATCGCGCCGATCGGGAAGCCGCCGCCCAGCGCTTTGGCGGTGGTCAGCACGTCCGGCACCACGCCGTACTGCATGTAGGCATACAGATGGCCGGTGCGGCCGACGCCGGTCTGCACTTCGTCGAAGATCAGCAGCGCGTTATGACGATCGCACAGTTCACGCAGCCCCTGCAGGAAACTGGCCTCCGCCGGCAGCACGCCGCCCTCGCCCTGAATAGGCTCGACGATCACCGCGCAGGTGCGATCGTTGATAAGCTCGGCCGCTGCGGCCAGATCGTTATACGGCGTATGGGTGATGCCGCCCGGCAGCGGCGCAAAATCCTGCGAATATTTCGGCTGGCCGCCGGCGGAGACGGTGAACAGCGTGCGGCCGTGGAACGCGTTGTTGAACGCCACAATCTGATCTTTACCGGCGCCGTGCTGGTCGTGCGCGTGTTTACGCGCCAGTTTCAGCGCCGCCTCGTTAGCTTCTGCACCCGAATTACAGAAGAACACCTTGTCGGCGAACGTGGCGTCTATCAGTTTTTTGGCCAGACGCAGTACCGGTTCGTTGGTATAGCCATTGCCCAGATGCCACAGTTTGCCCGCCTGTTCCACCAGCGCCGCCTTGACCGCCGGGTGCGCATGGCCCAGCGCGTTAACCGCGATGCCGCCGGCGAAATCGATGTAAGACTTACCCTGCTGATCCCACACCTGCGATCCTTCGCCACGCACCAGAATAAAATCGGCAGGGGCATAAACCGGGACCATCCAGTCATCGAAAGACTGGCGGGTAACTGCGATTGGCTGTTCCATAGTGACCTCATAATCTCAGCAAAGGCTGAATTTTGACTGTAAGGGCCGCTCAAGCCCGGTTAGACCGCCACAATGCAAAAAAACCGTTGTTCAAAACCGACTTTCGCGGCGGAGAAAATGCTGTCCCTTACCGCTGATTTAGAAACAAATCTGTTACATAAAATCGGTTTTTCACTATTTATGGCGTATATCCGGTCCCTGAGCGGGGAGTAAATGTTAACGAGCAGTTAAAATACATGTCGTTTGATAAAGAGTGTAGAGCAGCTATCGTGCCAAAACGGGATTTTTGCCGGATTTGGCTATTTTTTACGTTAAAACAACGGCTTATAATGAATATTTATTCATTTTCTATGCATTGGTAATGCATAAATTAAAAAATAAGGCCTAAAATCATCATTGCGTGCGAAATCCTATTCAATTACGAAAAACTTCAGGATTTCTGATCGGGCTCGCAAAAATAATTTCCCCCAATTTGCTCGCTATCACACTTTTTGCCCCCATCGGGTGCAGCGGCGCGCCAGCATGGTGCAACGCGGCAGCGACGCAGAGGCGCCACCCGCCATACTCGCGAAAAAGGAGCCGCGCTGACCGCGGTTCCTGCTTTGTACGCCAGCGACTACACTGTGATCCTGACCGCCCCTTCTCTTCTGCGCACAAGGAGCCACCATGCCCAAGAAAACCGTCGATCTCAGCCAGCCGCACGCCCAACACGACATCCGCGCGTTTCTCGACGCGCTGAATGCCGGTGGCGGTAAACCCATGGAGCAGATGAAGCCCAAAGAGGCGCGCAGAGTTTTGGAAGCGGCGCAGCGCAGCGTAGACGTGCCGCTGCGCGAGGTGGAGATCAGCGAGAAAACCATCCACGTTGAGGGCCAGGATATTCTGCTGCAGTTGGTGCGGCCGGCCAGGGTCAAGGAGGCGTTGCCGGTATTCATGTTCTTTCACGGCGGCGGCTGGGTGCTGGGCGATTTCCCCACTCATGAACGACTGGTACGCGATCTGGTTTACAGCTCCGGCGCGGCGGCGGTATTCGTCAACTACCCACGCTCCCCGGAAGCGCATTATCCTCAGGCGATCAATCTGGCCTACGCCGCCACGGAATGGGTGGCCGAGTACGGCGAAAAAATCAATGTCGATGGGTCACGGCTGGCGGTGGTCGGCAACAGCGTCGGCGGCAATATGGCGGCGGTGGTCAGCCTGATGGCCAAAGAGAAAGGCATACCGGCGCTGCGTTGCCAGATCCTGCTGTGGCCCGTCACGCACGCCCACTTTGATACCGATTCCTATCATCAGTTCGCCGAAGGCCATTTCCTGACCCGCAATATGATGAAGTGGTTTTGGGACAGCTATGCGCCCGATAAGGCGCAGCGCAAAGAGATCTACGCCTCGCCGCTCAACGCCACGCCGGAACAGCTGCGGGGCTTGCCGCCGGCGCTGGTGCAGACCGCCGAGCTGGACGTGTTGCGCGATGAGGGGGAAGCTTACGCGCGTCTGCTTGACGCCGCCGGCGTCGAGGTCACCGCCACCCGCTACAACGGCCTGATCCACGATTACGGCCTGTTGAATCCGCTCGCCCACGTCCCGGCGGTGCATTCGGCGATCCACCAGGCCGGGCGCGCGTTGAAGCACTACCTGTCCTGACGCTAGCCAACCACGTGGCAAGCCACCTGATGGCCGGGTGCCACGCTGCGCAGATGCGGCGCCTGTTCACGGCATTGCGCCGTGGCCAGCGGACAGCGGGGATGGAAACGGCAGCCGCGCGGCGGGTTGGCGGGATTGGGCGCTTCGCCCCCGGCCACCCACGCCGGCGAACGGTGCGCATCCAGCGTCGGCACCGCCGCCAACAAGGCCTGCGTGTAGGGATGCAGCGGTTGGCGAAACAGCGAATCGCGGTCGGCGCTCTCGACGATCTGCCCCAGATACATCACCGCCACGTCCTGGCACAGATGCTCCACCACGCCGAGATCGTGCGAAATAAACAGCAGCGTCACCCCCTGCCTTTCCTGCAAATCGGAAAACAGATTGATGATCTGCGCCTGAATCGACACGTCGAGCGCCGATATCGGTTCATCGGCGACGATAAATTCCGGTTGCAGGATCAGCGCGCGCGCGATGCCGACGCGCTGCCGCTGGCCGCCGGAAAACTCATGGGGAAACCGCCCGTAATGCTGCGGCGACAGCCCGCAGATCGCCAGGGTATCGAGCACCCGTTCGCGCAGTTCCGCCTTGCTTGCCAGGCCATGCTGCAACAGCGCTTCGCCGATGGCGTCGCCCACGCGCAGACGCGGATTCAGCGAGCTGTACGGATCCTGAAACACCAGCTGCATTTTCGGCCGCAGGGCGCGCAGCGCGTCTTTGCTGAGGCTATCCAGCGCCTGCCCTTTGAACATCACCTCACCGGCGGTTTTATCGTGCAGGCCGAGCAGCGTGCGGCCGACGGTGGTTTTGCCACTGCCGGACTCGCCCACCAGCCCGAAAACGCGGCCCTTGCGAATGCTGAAGCTGACGTCGTCCACCGCCTTCAGTTGGCCGGTGGTTCGCCCGAACAGCCCGTCGCGCAGCGGGAAATATTTCTTTAATCCTTTCACTTCCACCAAGGGTTCAGTCGACATGCAGGCGCCCTCCGGCGTTGAGGAAGCAGGCGGATTGGCGCTGCTGAGTCCCGTACAACGGCGGGATGCCGTCGCGGCAGCGCGCGGTGGCCTGCGCGCAGCGCTCGGCAAACGCACAGTGTTCAGGCAGCCGCGCCAGATCCGGCACCTGGCCGGGAATGGAGTACAAACGGCGACGCCGCTGCCCCGGCACCGGCCGCGAGGCGATCAGCCCCTGAGTATAAGGGTGCCGCGGTTCGGCCAGCACTTCCCGCGTCGTTCCCTGCTCGACGACACGCCCGGCGTACATCACCGCCAGCCGATCCGCCATTTGTGCGATCACCCCAAGATCGTGGGTGATTAAGATCATCGCCATATTGTGTCGCCGGCTCTGCTCGCGCAGCAACGCCAGGATTTGCGCCTGTACCGTGACGTCGAGCGCCGTGGTCGGTTCATCGGCGATCAGCAGCGCCGGCCGGCACCCTATCGCCATGGCGATCATCACGCGCTGCAGCATGCCGCCGGAAAGCTGGTGCGGGTAGCAGCGCATCAGCGCCTCCGCGCGCGCCAACCCCACTTCCTCCAGCAGTTGCACCGCCTGACGCCAGGCCGCTTTCGGCGACAGGGCCAGATGACGAATCAGCGGCTCCAGCAGCTGTTCGCCGAGCGTCAGCACCGGATTGAGCGCGCTCATCGGCTCCTGAAAGATCATCGCCAGCCGGTTGCCGCGCAAATCAGCCATCTGCGCCGCCCGCAGCGACAGCAGGTTTTGTCCTTCAAAACGAATCTCGCCGCCGTCTACCTGCGCCAGCGGCTGCGGCAACAGCCCCATCAGCGCCATGGCGGTCACGCTTTTGCCGCAGCCCGATTCGCCAACGATCCCCAGCGTTTGCCCGGCCTGCAGTTCCAGGCTGACCTGCTGCACCGCCCGCACCGGCCCCTGCTCGCCCTGAAACGACACCGACAGTCGGTCGAACGCCACCAGCGGTTGACTCATCGTGTTACTCCATTCATTTTCGGATCGAGCGCGTCCCGCAGGCCGTCGCCCAGGATATTGATCGCCACCACGGTGACGAAGATCGCCAGCCCGGGCGGCATCCACAGCCAGGGCCGGCGCTGAAAGTCGATCAGGCTGTTGGCGGCGTCCATCATGTTGCCCCACGACGGCGTCGGCGGCACCACGCCCAGCCCGAGGTAACTCAGCGCCGATTCGCTGAGAATGGCGTTGGCCACCGCCATGGTGGCCACCACCACCAGAATCGGTACGGTGTTGGGCAGCAGATGGCCGAAGAGGCGTCGCCGGGTGGAGAGACCCAGCACCTCGGTGGCCAGCATGAAATCCCGCTCGCGCAGCGACAGGATCTGGCCGCGCACCAGCCGCGCCAATGACGGCCAGCCCAGCAGGCTCAGCATGATCATCACCATGTAGATGCGGTAGTCCGGCGACACGTCGAGTTCGGTCAGCATCGCGCCCATGATGATCAACAGCGGCAGGCCGGGAATGGTCATCAGCAGATCGGCGAAGCGCATGATCAGCCGGTCCGCCACGCCGCCCAGATAACCGGAAAGCGCCCCCAGCACGTAGCCCAGCGTCACCGACAGCAACATCGACACCAGGCCGATGGTCAGCGATATCCGCCCCGCCAGCAGCAGCCGGGTGCAGATATCGCGGCCGAGAAAGTCGGTGCCCAACCAGTGCGCGCCGCTCGGCGCCTGATTGATATTCAGCACATCGCCGGCATCGTCGCGCCACGGCGACAACGACGGCCCAATCAGGCACAGCAACGCCAACAGCACCAGCAACGCCAGCGAAATCATCGCAGGCCGGTGGCGACGCAGCCGTCGCCAGGCCTGCGCCGCGGGCGGTGGCGACAGTTGCGCCAGCGCCGGCAGTTGCGCCTGGCGCCAGCGGCGACGGCGGCCGAAAAACAACGTAGCCAACATCGTGTTACCTCAAGCGAATGCGTGGATCGGCGTAGGCGTACAGAATGTCCGCCAGCAGATTGCCGAGAATGGTCAAGGCGGCCAGAAACAGCGTGAACCCCATCAATACCGGGTAATCACGCGCCGCCAGCGAATCGATATGGATGTGTCCGGCGCCCGGCCAGTTGAAGATTTTTTCGGTGATCAGCGCGCCGGAGAACAATCCCGGCAGCTCGAACCCCAGCAGGGTGATGATCGGCAATAGCGCATTGCGCAGCGCGTGTTTGAGGATCACCGTTTTCTCCCTGAGCCCTTTGGCGCGCGCGGTGCGAATATAGTCCATGCGGATCACCTCCAGCATGCTGGCGCGGAAATAGCGCGTCAGGCTGCCGGCCTGCAGCATCACCAGCGCCAGCACCGGCAACAGCAGGTGCGCCGCCACCTCCAGCGCCCAGGCCAGCCCGCTCGCCTCGCTGCCGGTGCGCAGCATGCCGCCCGCCGGCAGCCAGTGCAGATCGACGGCGAACCATTTGATCAGCAACAGGCACAGGAAGAACGTCGGAAACGACATGGCGGCGAACACCGCCACGGTGATCAGATGATCGAACAGCGAATAGGGTTTCATCGCCGAGATCACTCCCACCGCCAGCGCGATGCCCCAATACAACACCATCGCCACCGCCGCCAGCAGGAACGAATTCCAGATGTATTGGTTCAGCAGCGTGCTGACCGGGATCTGGTACTGCAGTGAAAAGCCGAGGTCGCCCTGCAGCAGCCGGCCAAGCCAGTGCAGATAGCGGCTGAACAACGGCTGATCCAGCCCGTACAGCGCCCGCAGCTCGGCGGCGCGTTGCGCGGTCAGATTGATGTTGCCGTCGATAAAATCGCCGGGCGCCAGGGCGAAAATGCAAAAAATCAGCAAGGAAGCCAACAGCAGCATCGGGATCGTCTGCAGCAGACGGCGCAGGATAAAATTTCTCATCGCGGGTTCCATCGCCGCCGCCCGGAATGGCGCGGCGGCGTCAGGGCGTTACGGCGCCGGTTTGACGTTCGGCAGGCTGCCGACCAATCCGTTGTAGATATCCGGTTTAAAGCCGGTGACGCGCGCGCTGCTGGCGCTCAAAATCTCGCGGTTGCCGAGCAGGATCACCGGCGGATCGTCGGACAGCGCCTGATACAGCTGGTGGTACAGCGGCTTGCGCTGTGCGATATCCAGCGTGGCGTTGGCCCTGGCGATCAGCGCATCCACCTGCGGGTTGTGGTAGCCGGTCTCGCTCTCGCGGCTGATGAAATCGCGCACGCCGTCGTGCGGATCGTTCAGCGTGCTGGTGCTGAGGGACGCCAGGTCGTAATTGCCCGCCTTGCGCTGCGCCAGCAGCGCGTTGAAATCCAATACCTGCGGTTTCAGCACCACACCGAGCCGGCGGTAGTTATCCTTGGCGATCGGCACCAGCGCGTCGTTGATCAGCTTTTTGGTCACCAGCAGCGTCAGCTCCAGCTTTTTACCGTCTTTCTGCCGGATGCCGTCAGCGCCCACCTGCCAGCCCGCCTCGTCCAACAGCTTTTTGGCCTTATCGAGATCGTAAGCGTAAGGATTGATGCCATTCGCGTCATAGGCCCAGGAGATCGGCGAAATCGGCTGGTTGGCGACCTTGCCGTACCCCTGATACACCACGGCGATCAGCTTTTGCCGATCCAGGCCGTAAATCAACGCCTGGCGCACCCGCTTGTCCTGCAGCGCCGGACGCTTGAGGTTGAAGTCGATGCGGCTGTAATCGCTTGAGCTATAAAGGTTGATATTGGCGAAGCCGAGCAGCTTGAGCTGTTCGATATCGTCCGGCTTGGCGGTAAAGGCGTCGTAGTCGGTCTCACCGGTCTGGAACAGCTGGAAGTTGGTGGCCGGGTTGGTGACGCGATAGATAAAGCGCGCCATCGGCGGCGGGCCGAGGTAGAAGTTCGGGTTGGCGTGGAAGCGGATCTCCTGCCCCGGCACGTACTTGTCGTAAATATAGGGGCCGTTGCCGAGCGGTTTGCCGTTCAAGGCGCGCACGCCGTCGAGCTTGCCCCGCTGATAGTTTTTGCCGTAGTAAGCCCGCGACAGCACCGGGCCGCCGATCAGTTGCAGCGTGGTAGCGCCCGGTTGCGTGGTGACGATCTGAATGGTGCGATCGTCGATCACCTTCAGGCCGCTGATGCCGGCGGCGGTGCCGTTTTTATACTCGGCGCCGCCCTGAATGTGCGCCGGCGTGATGTCAGTGTCGCCGTCATAGGCCGGATCGTGCAACAACGTCAGGGTAAAGGCGATATCGTCGGCCTTCAGCGGCGAGCCGTCGCTGTAGACCAGATTCGGCCGCAGCTTGATGGTGTAGGTCAGATTATCGGGACTGACCTGCCAGGACTCCGCCAGGCGTCCTTCCGGCTTGCCCTGGCTGTCCAGGCCGATCAGGCGGCTGAAGATCACGTCGGTGACGTTCTCGTCCCAGCCGTTGGTGAACAGATACGGGTTGAAAATCCCCTGCGGTTCCGAGATGCCCGCCACCACGGTGTCTTTGCGCAGCTTGGCGGCGGCCGGCACCCGGCTGACGTCGCTGGCCGGCGTGATGCCTTCGGCCAGCGTTTCCGCCTGCGCGCCGGCGCTCAATCCCAGCGCGCAGATCAACGCCAGCGGCGTCAACCGATAACGCAACAGTTTGTTTAGCTTGTTTTTTATTCTACTCACCCACTGCCCCTCGTCTACCCGTTGATAAAAATGTGACAAAATTTATCGCAGAGTAATGGGCGGCTGGAGGGCTGTCTAACAACGAAACCGGCATTCCATTGCCGAAAAAAGCATTATGAATTTTTCTGGGGCGAAGCGGCGTGAAAAACGCGGCTCAACCGGCCGCCGCCAGCCCCCAGATAAGTTTGGCTAAGGTTTTGATCGCCTCTTCAAAGCGGTCATTCCATTCAAAAGAGGCGTTGAGACGGAAGCAGTGGTTGAAATGGTCGCCGGTGGTGAACATGCGCCCCGGCGCGATGCTGATACCCCGGGAAAGGGCCCGCCGGTACAACTCCATCGACGACAGCGCCGGATCCAGCTCCAGCCACAGGAAGTAACCGCCGTCGGGCTGGCTGACCTTTACCGTCGGCGGGAAATGGTGGGCAATCGCCTGACGCATCGCGCTTTGGCGCTGGGCCAGCAGGCGGCGCAACCGCCGCAGGTGGGTGTCGTAGCCGCCGTGCAGCAGATAATCCGCCAGCGCCATCTGGGTCGGCACGCTGGTGGAAACGGTGCTCATCAGCTGCAAACGCTGGATCTGCTGCGCATAACGCCCCGCCGCCACCCAGCCGACGCGAAAGCCCGGTGCCAGGCATTTGGAAAACGACGAGCAGTGCAGGATCTGGCCGCCGCTGTCGAGCGCCTTGGCCGGCAGCGGCCGTTCGGCGCTGAAGTACAGCTCGCCGTAGACATCGTCTTCGATCAGCGAGATCTGCCGCTCGCGCAGCAGCGCCACCAGACGCTGTTTGTTGGCCTCCGGCAGGGTGGCGCCCTGCGGGTTCTGGAAGTGGGTCATCAGCCAGCAGGCTTTGATCGGATACTGCTCCACCGCCTGCTGCAACGCGTCCAGATCGATGCCGTCCTGCGGATGGGTGGCGATCGCCACCGCCTTCAGCCGCAGCCGTTCCAGCGCCTGCAGCGCGCCGTAAAACGCCGGCGACTCGATCGCCACATAGTCGCCCGGTTGGGTCACCGCCTGCAGGCTGAGGCTGAGCGACTCCATCGCCCCGGCGGTGATAACGATTTCGTCCGGCGCGACCTGCATGCCGCTCAGCGCATAACGTTGGGCAATGTGCCGCCGCAGCGCGTCGTTGCCCGGCGGCAGGTTAGCCAGCGAACTGTGCGGCGTGAATTTGCGCGCTACGCTGCTCAGCGCCCGCGCCAGCTTCGGCTGGGCGAACAGCGTGGCGTCGGGAAAGGCCGAACCGAAAGGCACGATGTCCGGATCCTTGCAGGCCTGCAGCACGTCAAAAATAAAGGCGTTGATGTCCACCTGCTCGCTCAGCAACAGTTTCTCGCCGCGCGAAGGCTGAGGCAGCGGCTGCGGACGCGCCGCCACGTAGTAACCCGACTGCGGCCGGGCGACGATCCACCCCTGGCTCTCCAACAGTTGGTAAGACTGCACCACCGTCATCAGGCTTAATCCGGCGCGTTTGCCGCTCTCGCGCAGCGAAGGCAGCTTGTCGCCCGCCCGCCACACCCGGTTCTGGATCTGTTCTCTAATCTGTTGCGCAAGCTGCTCGTATCGGGTCATAACCATTAACTGTTATATGAAAAAGTAAAATAACTGTCACTATTATAGTCACTGTACTTCGTGATTAACTTCACGCCAAGCTTTTCACATAAAAATGACAGCTATACTCAAGAGGTTAATTTATGTTCAACCCTAGGAGGCGCCATGCTGGGTCTTGATGCACTGGAACTCGCCAGAATACAGTTCGCCTTCACCGTGTCTTTCCATATCATCTTCCCCGCCATCACCATCGGCTTAGCCAGCTATCTGGCGGTGCTGGAGGGATTATGGTTGAAAACGCACAATGAAGCCTATCGTGAGCTTTACCATTTCTGGTCAAAGATTTTCGCCGTTAACTTCGGCATGGGCGTGGTTTCCGGGTTGGTGATGGCCTACCAGTTCGGCACCAACTGGAGCTTTTTCTCCGAGTTCGCCGGCAGCATTACCGGGCCGCTGCTGACTTATGAAGTGCTGACCGCCTTCTTCCTCGAAGCCGGTTTCCTCGGCGTGATGCTGTTCGGCTGGAACCGCGTCGGCCCAGGGCTGCACTTCTTCGCCACCTGCATGGTGGCGCTCGGCACGCTGATCTCCACCTTCTGGATCCTGGCCTCCAACAGCTGGATGCAGACCCCGCAGGGACACGAAATCATCAACGGCCAGGTGGTGCCGGTCGACTGGCTGAAGGTGATCTTCAACCCGTCCTTCCCGTATCGCCTGCTGCACATGTCCACCGCAGCCTTCCTCTCCTCGGCGTTCTTCGTCGGCGCTTCCGCCGCCTGGCACCTGCTGCGCGGCCGCGATACGCCGGCGATGCGCAAGATGCTGTCGATGGCGATGTGGATGGCGCTGATCGTCGCGCCGGTGCAGGCGCTGATCGGCGATGCGCACGGCCTGAATACGCTGAAACACCAGCCGGCGAAGATCGCCGCCATCGAAGGCCACTGGGAAAACCCGCCGGGCGAAGCCACGCCGCTGATCCTGGTCGGTTGGCCGGACATGCAGCGTGAAGAGACCCGCTTCAAGCTGGAGGTGCCCTATCTCGGCAGCCTGATCCTGACGCACAGCCTGACCGAGCAGGTGCCGGCGCTCAAATCCTTCCCGCCGGAAGATCGCCCCAACTCCACCGTGGTGTTCTGGTCGTTCCGCATCATGGTCGGGCTGGGCATGCTGATGATCCTGGCCGGGGTGTGGAGCCTGTGGCTGCGCTGGCGCGGCGGGCTCTATCAGTCGCGTCCGTTCCTGTACTTCATTCTGTGGATGGGCCCATCCGGACTGCTGGCGCTGCTGGCGGGCTGGTTCACCACCGAGATCGGCCGCCAGCCGTGGGTGGTGTATGGCCTGCTGCGCACCAAGGATGCGGTCTCCGCGCACGGCGATCTGCACATGAGCATCAGCCTGCTGGCGTTTATCATCGTCTATTGCTCGGTATTCGGCGTGGGCTACTCCTACATGATGCGTCTGATCCGCAAAGGGCCGCAGCCGCATGAGCACCAAGAAGACAATACCGAGGGCCGCCCAGCGCGTCCGCTGTCCGCGGTCAACGACACTCTGGACGACAGGAGCTGAACATGGGTATCGATCTTCCGCTGATTTGGTTTGTGATCATCGTGTTCAGCACTATGATGTATGTGGTGATGGACGGTTTCGATTTGGGCATCGGCATCCTGTTTCCGTGGGTGAAAGAGAGCGGCGATCGCGATCTGATGATGAACACCGTCGCCCCAGTGTGGGACGGCAATGAGACCTGGCTGGTGCTGGGCGGTGCGGCGCTGTTCGGCGCCTTCCCGCTGGCCTACTCGGTGATCCTCGACGCGCTGGCGATCCCGCTGACGCTGATGCTGATCGGGCTGATTTTCCGCGGCGTGGCCTTCGAGTTTCGCTTCAAGGCGACGCCGCAGAAGCGCCATATCTGGGACAAGGCGTTCATCTGGGGCTCTCTCTTCGCCACCTTCAGCCAGGGGGTAGTGGTGGGTGCCGTGATCAACGGTTTCCCGGTCGAAGGCCGCACCTACGCCGGCGGCGCGCTGGACTGGCTGACGCCGTTCGCGCTGTTCTGCGGGCTGGGGCTGGTGGTAACCTACGCCCTGCTCGGTTGCACCTGGTTGGTGATGAAAACCGCCGGCGATCTGCAGGCGCGCATGTATTACCTGGCGACGCCGCTGCTGGCGATCCTGTTGCTGGTGCTGGCCGCAGTCAGTATCTGGACGCCGATCGCGCATCCGGAAATCGCCGCCCGCTGGTTTACGCTGCCGAACCTGTTCTGGCTGCTGCCGGTGCCGCTGCTGGTGCTGCTCAGCGCCTGGGGCATTCAGCGCGGGGTGAAACGCGGCGCGCACTACTCGCCGTTCATGCTGACGCTGTTGCTGGTGTTCCTCGGCCTGAGCGGGCTTGGCATCAGCATCTGGCCGCACCTGATCCCGCCGGCCATCAGCCTGTGGGACGCCGCCGCGCCGCCGCAGAGCCTCGGCTTTATGCTGGTGGGCGCGCTGTTCATCATCCCGATCATCCTGGTCTACACCTTCTGGAGCTACTACGTGTTCCGCGGCAAGATCAGCCATGAGCACGGCTATCACTGAGGAGGGAGGACGCTATGCAAGATAAAACGGCAGCCGTCGCTCCGGCGCCCTGGTGGAAACGCATCGGTTGGCTGGTGATCATCTGGAGCGCCAGCGTGCTGGGGCTGTTCGTGGTCGCCTCGCTGTTCCGCCTGCTGATGACCGCGGCGGGCATGAAGTCGCATTAACGCGGCGCCTTATCTGGACGCGCTGTTGGGAAAGTAAAAAGAGACCACCAGCGTGACCAGCGGCAAGGCGCCGATCTTCACCAGCTCGAACACTTGACCGAGCGCTTCGTTTTTGTCCCAATATGCGTGGGCGGCGAATACGCCCACGCTGACCGCAAATATCCCGCACAATACCTGGCGCGCCAGGCGCAGCCGCTCCATTTCGTCGAAGACCAGCGAAGGATCCAAATACAACCTTTCAGCATCGAGCTGCGGGCGCTCATGTTGCGGCTTCATGGAAAAATCCCCACCACCACGGCGACTGCCTCCAGCCCCTCGTCGCTTTCACGCACGATACCGAGGCGGGAACCATCCTGTTTCATCCACTCACGGTCGGCAATCGTCATCAAAGCAAACGCCAGGCGTATGACGTCGGTTTTGGCCATCCCGTGACGCCGGGCAATATCGTTCAAACTGTCGTCGATTTCATTGGATAACCGAATCGGTAAACTCCGCATACTCCACCTCCTGTGGCCATTGATTCACCGGGAGAAAGTCTACTGGAAGGGTAAATATCGTTCAATTAGTGAACTGCGTAACGCCTCGCATAACCCGCATGCAACGCTAGTGCGGCTTGCGCCCCATCGCGCTGAGGAAGCGCTGCTGCAGGCGCAACAGCTCCTCTAGCTCAAGCAGCCGGTAGTCGATGCCGAAACGCGGCGCCACCTCGCCGATAATGCGGCTCAGCGCCGGGTAATGGCGGTGGCTCCAGTGCGGGAACAGATGATGCGTCAAATGCAGGTTCGCCCCGCCGAGCCAGTACCCCAGCCAGCGCGGCCGGGTCAGCCAGTCGAAGGTAGTGGCGAACACATGATGATACCAGCCGTGCGGCATTGCGCCTTGTTCTGGCGCCTGGTAGAAGTTGGCCTTGGCCCAGTGGGTGCCGATGATGAGCATCACGAACAGCAGTGAAGAAAGCATCTGGCTCAGCAAATAGACCAGCAGGATTTGCCCGATGCCGATAGCCGGCGGCAGCAGCCAGAACGGGATCGCCAGCGCCAGCAGCAGGTGCGCCGCCTTCCCCGCCAGAAACCCGATCCAGCCGCGCACGCCCTGCTGCGCCATGCGCGCCGCCACGCGGGTGCGGCCCGCCCTGTCCAACCAATCGAACAGCCAGATGTAGTACGGAAAAGTCAGCGCCGCCACCAGCGGCCAATAGTAACGCTGCGCGCGCATAAAGGGCCGCCAGCGCTGGAACGGCGTTTGCCGCAGCACGCCGTTGGCGTCGATGTCGGGATCGTAATGTTCGATATTGTTATGGGCATGATGGAACAGCACGTGCCGCACGCGCCAGCAGTCGGGATCCAACCCCAGCGGCACGCTCACCAGGGCGTTCAACCCGCGGTTGGCCCAGGGGCGACGGAAAAATGCGTTGTGCGAGGCGTCGTGCACCACGTTCACCGTCAGGAACATGCCGATAAAGATAAAACCGAAATAGCAGGCGAAAAACGCCCAGCCGTTCTGCTGTTGCAGGCTCAGCCCGTAACACAGGCCGCACAGCGCCAGCAGCAGCGCGACCTTCGCCAGCATGCCGCCGTCGGCGAAACGGTGATCGCCGTTGGCCGCCAGATAATGCTGGGCGGCCTGCATCAGCGCGCGGTGCAACCCGCTGTCGTCGCGCCGATAGGCTAACGGACGCAGCGGTTTCACGGCTGCCCCATAAGGCGCAAGAAGCGCTGTTGCTGCGCCAGCAATTCGCGATAGCCGATGCAGCGGTACGCCATGCCGTGCCGCTGCGCCACCTCTGCCAGCGCCGCGGCCAACGCCGGGTAGTGGCGATGATTCCAGCCGGGGAACAGGTGATGCGTCAGGTGATAGTTCAGCCCGCCGGTCAGGTGCTCCAGCCAGCGCGGCTCAGGTTGCCAGTCGCAGGCGGTGGCGAAATTGTGCCGGTACCAGCCTTGCGGCATGCTGTCACCTGCCGGCGCCGGGTAAAACTCGGCCTGCGCCCAGTGGGTGCCCAGCAGCAGGAACACCACCAGCAGCGAGGCGCACATCTGACCGACCGCATAAGCCAGCAATACCCAGCCCCAGCCGATGCCGTGCAGGTGGCCCACGACCAGCGGCGCCACCAGCACCAGCGCCAGATGCGCGAGCTTGCTCAGCACGAACAGCGCCCAACCGCCGCATCCCGCCAGCACGCATTTTTCCCGCAGCGGCGTTTTATCGAGCCGATCGGACCAATCGAAAATCCACGCGATGTAGGGCAAGGAGAGCGCGGCGATCAGCGGCCAGTACAGATGCTGATAACGCATATGCGGTCGCCAGCGCTGGAACGGCGTCTGGCGGAAAAAACCGTTCTCTTCGGTGTCCAGATCGTAGTGTTCGACGTTGGCGTAAACGTGGTGGTAATCCACATGCCGCGTGCGCCAGTAGTCCGGATCGACGCCCAGCGGCAGCGTCACCAGTCGCCCCACCAGGCGATTCGCCCAGGGCGCGCGCAAGAAGGCGTTATGCGAAGCATCATGGCTGACGTTGACGTTAAGCAGCATGCCCATGGCCACGAACAGGAAATAGCAGAGGAAAAACGCCCAGGGCTGGTGCTGCAGCAGACTCAGCGCGTAAAACCCGGCGCACAGCGCCAGCAACAGCGCAGCCTTGGCCAATCGCGCAGCATCGGCATAGCGATGATCGCCCGCCAGGCAGGCGTGCGCCGCGCGCTTAAGATCGCGGTGGAATGCCTGTTCGCCATCGGCGGGAAAACGCAGCGGCGGCAATGATTCAGCCATGCGTTTCCTCCACGGCGGCCGGTGCGGCTACTCTTCCCCAGCCCAATGCGACGCACAGGGCATGCAACGCCACGGCGGCCATGGCGATATGCCAATAGCGCTGCGGCCAACCTAGATAGCCGATAAACAGCAGCGGCATGCCCAGCGCGACCAGCAACCAGACGGCGCTCGCCCAAGGTCGCCCTTCCGTCATGCCGCCCAGCGCCACCGAGCCCAACGCCAGCAGCGCCAGCAGCGCCATTTGCGGCCAGCTGATGTCGCCGTAGCCGTAACCGTATTGGTAGACGTAACCGACCACCAGCGAGAACAACAGCATGGCGCCGCTGAAAACGCTGAGCGCCGAACGGCGGTCGCGCGGCCGGCCCGGCGCCGGGCGCCAGGCCAAACGGAAATAGCGCAGGAACGGCAGATTGCTCGCCCAGAACGGGTTGGCGGACGGCCTGTCGCCGCTGACGCCGTAGCTGAACGGCGTGGTCGGCAATGCCGGGCAGAAGGTGCCGAACAGTTTGTCCCAGAAGATAAAGCTGCCGCCGAAGTTCTTATTGGAATAGGCCATGTCCTTGACGTGATGCACCCGGTGATGCGCCGGCGTGACCAGGATTTTTTCCAGCACGCCAAGCTTCGGCGTCAGCGCATTGTGGTTAAACAGTTGAATGCTGTAGTGAAAAATCGAGACCGCGACGAACACCGACAATGGCACGCCCGCCAGCGCCAGCAGCAAAAAGAACGGGATCGACGTCAGCGACGAATACCAGGAGTTGCGCACCCCCAGCGACAGATTGAAATGCTCGCCCTGATGGTGCACCACATGCACCGCCCACAGCAGGCGGAAACGATGATGCAGACGGTGCAGCCAGTAGAAACCGAAGTCCCACGCCAGCAAAGCGAACAGCCACATCAACAACGGCGGCCAGGCGTCCACCAGCCCCAGGCTGAAATGCGCGGCCACGTAGCCGTAACAGGTGATCTCCAACCCACGGAACAGCCACAACATGATATGGCCGGAGTTCAGGTTGAACACCAGATCGTGCCAGTTGACCGGCTCGCGACGCCCCCACTGCAGCGCCACCGCCTCGGCCACCACGATGAACAGCATGAACACTATCGGCAACGCCAGATCGCTCATCCCATTTCTCCTTTAACCACGCGCCGGCGCAGGGTGTTCATACGCAGGGCCAGCCAGCCGGCGAACAGCGCCAGCAGCGCGCCGCCGGCCAAATCGACAAACAAATGGCGGCGCAGTTGCAGAATCGAGAACGCGATCGCCGTGCCCCACAGCATCCACAACGCCGTGCGCACTTTGCGCTCGCCGTCGCTCAGCGCCCACACCGCCAGCACCGTCAGCGCCATATGCAACGAAGGCAGGCAGTTCTGCGGCGAATCCACCTGGGTTAACGCCGCCAGCAGCTGCGCGCTGATCCCGACGCCATCGTTCTGCGGATAGGCCATGGTGGTCGGCCACAGCAGGTAAACCGCCCCGGCGCCCAGCGCGGTGAGCTGCATCGCCCGCGTCAGCCATGTGATCCGCTGCAGCGGCGCCAGCAGATAGCCCGCCGGGACGATGAGGAAGAACGACAGGTAGAGCCATATGGCCGCCGGGTTGAACGGGATCGCCCGGTCAAGCGCCGACGGCGGCAACAGGGTTCCCGCCCCCTGCAGGCGATCGGTCAGACTATACACCACCCCGACCGTCCCCCAGCCGAGCAACATGTGCCCTAGTCTGAACAGCGTATTTTTCATGCCTCCTCCGCCTGGCGCACGATGCGCCGCCGCTTGCGATCGAACTGCGGCAGCACCGCCTGCGCCGTCAACCGCCATTCGAGGCGCTCGGTGGCGATGCCCTGGCGAGCGAACAGCGCCATCAGCTGCGCCTGGCAGTGCGCCAATTCAGACTGGCTGCAATCGGCAATCAATTCCAACCGCCGTTCACCGCGCTGGATCAGGCGATAATCGCTGCTCAGCGGCAACGCATTGGCGATCGTTCGGCTGCAGGCATCGGCGAACACCGCCTGCGGTTGCCGCCGCGCATCGGGCAGCATCAGTTGATCGTCGCGCCGCCCCTCGATACGGGCGATCGCCCGCGTCGGCTGCCCGCACGGGCAGGGTTCCTTGCGCAACACCAGTACATCGTCCAGCCGATAACGCACGATCGGCTGCGTACTGCGGGTAAAGTCGGTGATCAACGGCGTAAAACGCAGTTCGTCGATCCACTGCGGTTCGATATGCAAAAACTCTTCGTTCAGATGCAGCGTACCGTGCGCGCAGGTCGCGGCAAGAAATCCTTCGGTGGCCTGATACACTTCGCCGACCGCCGGAAATACCTGCAGCAGCAGGCGGCGGTCCTGCTCTTCCAGCACCTCGGCCACCGAGATCGCTTTTTTGACCGGCAACTTCACCTGTCCGGCCAGCACCGCCAGCGCCAAGGCGCGCAGCACCTGCGCCGGGGCCACGATGATGCTGGGCGCCTGCCGTTCCAATGCGGGCAAATGCTCGCTGAACGGTGCAAGCAGATCGTAAAACGCCAGGCTCAGCCAACGGTTGTTCACGCTGTGATAGAGATTATTGTCCGCCCGCAGAAACAGCGCAACGCGCTCGCCGGCCAACAGACCGTCCGGCAGCATCTTCGCCAGCATGCCGCCGGCCCACACCTGCTGTTCGCGCGGGCTGACGACAAACACGCCGCGCTGCCCGGAGGTGCCGGACGACAATCCGACGCTGTAGCGCCCGATCTTCGGCGTGAAATCGCGATCCGCCTCGCTGCGCTGCGCGCAGGCCAGCACCGCATCGCGCTGCAGCCCGGCGGTGTTCATCCGGTCGAACTGCGCCATCATCAGCGCCTTGTTCATCTGCGGCCATTCGGCGAACGGCCGGCGACTGAAGCGTTGAAAATAGGGGCTCTTGCTCAGCACCCGACGGGCGAAGCCCGCGAGCTGCCGGGCCTGATGCGCCTCCAGCGCCGCACGATCGCCAAAGCGCAGGCGCCGGGCGCGGAAATAGTGCCAAAGGGTCATGAACGGGATCACAGGTCCCCCTCGTGGCACAGCAAAATGTTGACCTGGCCGCCCGCCCACAGCTGGTTGAGCCGCTCCAGCGTGCGGATGTACGCCGCCGCGTCGTCCATCACCAGATTGGCCAGGCGCGAAGGCCCGCGCAGCGTCTGGTAACTCTGCGGAGACCAGGCGGCGTCGCTGGCCAACAGCGTCCAGCCGGCGTCGGTGAGAATAAAGGCGCCGATATGGCCGGCCGCATGCCCCGGCAGCGGCACCAGCACGATCTGCCCTTCGCTGCCCGGCAGCGCATAGCCGCGCTCGAACGGCGCCAGCAGCGCAGGCAACGCCACCGAGGGAAAAGCTTCCATAAACTGCAGGTTGCTCTCGAAATCCGCCGGGATCAGGCCGGGAATAAAGGCGCGCTTCAGCGCCGCGAAACCGCGCAGCCCGCGGGTTTGCTGCCAGCCTTCGCCGGAGCAAATAAAGTCGAGTTGGCTGAAATCCTGCAGCCCGGCGATGTGATCGGCGTGAAAATGCGAGACGATGAGCGCCTGAATATCCCCTTTGGCGTAACCGGCTTCGCGCAGCTGATGCGCCAACGACTCGGCGGGATCGAAATAGACCGGCGTCATCCGGCGATACAGGCTGAACACCCCCGACTGCGTGTGCTGCTGAAAATAACGCGCGTAGCCGGTATCCCACAGCCAGCGGCGCTCCCCCACCTCCAGCAGATAGGCGCGCGCCGGGAATTTGCACACCCGGAACCCGGCGCCGCGCAGCGCCATGCAGCCGATATGCGTGCAATAGCCCACTTCAAAAACGGTAACCTTAGCCATGCTGTATGCCTCCTTGCCGCCGCAGCCACTCGCCGGTCAGACGAATGCCCTCTTCCATCGAATAACGCGGCTGATAGCCCAGCTCTTCGATCGCACGGGTCTGGCTCAGCGTCATGTCAAAATGCACCGCCGCCACGCTGTAGCGCGTCAGCAGCGGTTCCTTGCCGCTCAGCGTCGCCCACAGCTCCATGCCGCCGGCCAGCGTATGCAGCAACGGATAGGGCACGGCCTGCAGCCGGTAGTGCAGCCCCAGTTCCTGACGCAGCAGCGCATCCAGCATCTCCGCCAGCCGCTGCGGCTGGTGGTTGGTGATGTTGTAAACGGCGCCGGACGGCAACCCGCGCTGCCGACTGGCCAACTCCATGGCGTGCACCACGTTGGGGGCGAAGGTCAGGTCCAGCAGCGCTTGCCCACCGCCGGGCAGCCGCAGCACGCCGCGATCGCGTTCGAGCTGCTGCAACAGCCGCGGCACGATCACCCGATCGTGCGGGCCAAACAGGCCGCGCGGCCGCAGCATAATGTAGGTGGTTTGCGGGTAGATCTTCGCCTGCGCCAACAGGCGTTGTTCGGCCGCATACTTGCTGGCGGCATAGTGATTGGCGAAGCGACGGGCACGATAACCTTCGTCAAGATCGTAATGCGGCTGAAAATCGAAGTAGATTGCCGGCGTGGAGATATGCACAAAGCGCCGCACGCCGCAGCGCCCCGCCGCCTCCGCCAGCCTCTCCGTCGCCGCGGCGTTGATGCGGTGAAACTCCGCTTTGCCGCCCCAGGGTGAAGACTTGGCCGCACAGTGCCACACCCACTCGCAGTCGGTGACGAGCTGCCGACACTGCTGCGGCGTGGCCTGCGCCAGATCGAGCGCGCAAAACTCGGCGCCCAGCTGACGCAACGCTGCGCCGGCCCGTTCATCGCGGCCGGTGGCGCGCACCTGATGTCCGGCCTCCAGCAGCCACTGCGCCGCGTTGCGCCCCAGCCCGCTGGTCGCCCCGGTCACCAGCACCCTCATGGCAACAACACCATGCCAGCCAGCGCCAGCCCGGCGGCGGTGCCGATCAGCATCACCGGCTGGCCGGGGTTGAAGCGCCCGGTGGTCACGGCGGCATGCAGCGCCGTCGGGATGGACGCCGCCACCTGGTTGCCGTGGTGGCGATAGATATCCACCAGCGCCTCGCTGGAAACATGCAGCCGCTTGCGCATATGTTCGAGCGACAAATGGCTGGCCTGATGCGGCACCACGGTGGCGATCTGCGCCAGGGTCAGGCCGCTGGCGCTCAACAGCCGATCGAGGTAACCCTCAATCAGCGCCGACGCCTGGCGGAACAGCGGCTTGCCCTGCATATGAAACAGGAAGTCTTGCTCGCACATGCCGGCGCGCGGGTTGCGCCGCGTGCCGCCGGCGCGGATTTCGCACAGTTCGCTGCCGGCGGGATAGGTCTCCACCAGGCTGGCGAGGATGCCGCTGGCGCCGTCGCCGCGCTCCACGATGGCGCAGGCGGCGCCGTCGCCGAAGATCAGCGACGACTCTTCGTGCTGCCAGTCGATGCCGCGTGAAGCGAGATCGGCCGAGACGATGGCGATGCGTCGGTACGTCCCGGCGTTCAGCAGCCCCGCCGCCACCTGCAGCGCAGAGATAAAGCTGACGCAGCTGCTGTTGATGTCGAAGCCCGGCGTGCCCGGCGCCAGCCCCGCCACCTTGAGAATGTGCGCGGCGGTGCACGGCAGCGCCTGCACCGAAATCGCCGAGGCAGAGATCAGCAGATCGATAGAGGCTGCCGGAAGGGCGCTGCGAGCCAGCGCGTCTTGCAGCGCGGCGGCGGCGAGTTCGGCCTGGCTGGCATCGTCGGCGGCGTGATAGCGGTAAACGATGCCCGAGCGTTTTTCAACGTAGCCGGCCGGTTTCCCCAGCCGAGCGTCGAGCGCAGAGGACGCCACGCGGTTAGACGGCAACGCGGCCCCGGTGGCGATGATTTTCAGAGGCAGCAGCTCGGGTGAGCGTAATTGTGTGGTCATTATTGTTATTGATTAACCTGACTATCCATAAAGCGATTCTCCCGTACGGCGCGAAGGCCACACGGATCATCCCCGGTTTTTATGTCCCAAAATGCCTTTCATCAAGGCGGTATCTCTTGTTATCGGCTACCACAGGCCGACGTCCGTCGGCGGAAGCATAAACGTAACATAACTGAGATAGTGAGTTTACGACAAGGTGACGAGAATGGGCAGACGGCGGGGGAATTATCGGAATAGCGCCGCCGCTGGCGATCGGCGGCGGCGGGGTCAGGCTCAGCGGCGGTTGCGCACCAGCTGGTAACGGCGGGTCAGGTACTCTACCGGCGCACTCCAGATATGCACCAGGCGGCAGAACGGGAACAGCACGAACAGCGTCATGCCCAGCACCATGTGCAGCTTGAAGATAAGCGCCACCCCTTCCAGGTGCGCAGAAGCGCCGGCGTGGAAGGTCACCACCGCCTGCGCCCAGGCCACCAGCTTCATCATTTCGCTGCCGTCCATATGCTGGGCGGAGAACGGAATGGTCAGCAGGCCGAGACACACCTGCACCACCAGCAACGTCAGGATCAGGATGTCGGCGAAGCTGCTGGTGGCGCGCACCCGCGGGTTGGCCAACCGGCGTTTGAGCAACAGCGCGCCGCCGATCAGCGTCATCAGGCCGCAGGCGCCGCCGGCGATCATCGCCAGCTTCTGCTTCACGTCGATCGGCAGAAAGGCCTCATACATCCAGTGCGGCGTCAGCATGCCGAGGAAATGGCCCGCGAAGATGCCGATAATGCCGATGTGGAACAGGTTGGACGCCAGCCGCATGCCTTTTTTATCCAGCATCTGGCTGGAGCCGGCGCGCCAGCTGTATTGCCCGTAGTCGTAGCGCAGCCAGCTGCCGATCAGGAACACCGCGCCGGCCAGATAAGGGTAGATGTCGAAGAAGAACTGATTCAAAAATTGCATGATTAGCGTCCTTTGGTTCCGGTTAACGCATCCGTCAGGTCCAGATACTGTGGCGCCACCGCGCCGGCGAAGCGCCGCTGGTGCACCGTCTGCTGGGCGGAGGCGCAGCCCTGCTCGCCGAGAAATTTGACCTGCTCCTCTTCCCATACCGCATCCAGCGCCTGCGGCGTATCGTCGCGCGCCTCTTGCGCCACCTGCGTCTTCAGCGCCTGCGCCTGCGCATCGCTGCCGGACAGCGCCAACAGCAGATCGAACAGCACCGCATACGGGCTTTCGCGCTGCTGCAAGCGCGCGCCCAACAGCGCCAGGATCGGCGCAATGTCCTGCAGCCCTTCCCGCGCCTGCGCCGCGCTGCGGCTGGCCAGATACTCCAGATACAGTGGCAGGAAATCCGGCAGCTCGCGGCTGTCGATCTCCAGCCCGGCGGCGCGGTACTGCGCCATCAGGTCAACCATCGCCTGGCCGCGATCGCGCGATTCGCCGTGCACGTGTTCAAACAGCAGCAGCGAAGTGGCGCGGCCGCGATCGAACAGTTCGCAATAATCGGCCTGCGCGTCCAGCAACGGGCGCGCACACAGGCGGCGGATAAACAGAATCAGCTGCGCGCTGTGGCGCAGATCCAGCTCGCTGGCCGGCTCCAATGCTTCGATCAGCGCCTGCTGATGGTCAAACAGCGCCTGCTCCGGGTAATCCAGCAGGCGGGCGATCACTTTCAGGCTGATCATGAGGCATCCTCCGGCCGCGCGGTTTTCGCGGTCACGTCAATGGCGTCGATACGGCGGCTGTTGAACAGATTGAACTTGCCGTCGCTGCCGTGGCAGCCGTCGCCGAAGCTGAAACCGCAGCCTTTGCTTTCGGGGAAGGCTTCGCGCGCCAGTTCGCGGTGGCTCGACGGCACCACAAAGCGATCTTCATAGTTGGCGATCGCCAGGTAGCGATACATCTCCTGTGCCTGCGCTTCGCTCAGACCGACCTGCTCCAGCGCGCTGGTGTCCACCACGCCGTCGATGGTTTCCGCCCGTTTGTAGTGGCGCATCGCCAGCATGCGCTTCAGCGCCAACAGTACCGGTTCGGTATCGCCGGCGGTCAGCAGATTCGCCAGATACTGCACCGGGATGCGCAGGCTCTCGACGTCCGGCAATACGCCGCTGTGCGCCAGTTCGCCGGCGTCGGCGGCGGACTGAATCGGCGACAATGGCGGCACGTACCACACCATCGGCAGCGTGCGGTATTCCGGATGCAGCGGCAGCGCCAGCTTCCAGTCCATCGCCATTTTGTACACCGGCGACTGCTGAGCGGCTTCAATGACGCCCTGCGGCACGCCGTCCGCCAGCGCCTGGGCAATCACCTTCGGATCATGCGGATCGAGGAAGATATCGAGCTGGCTCTGGTACAGATCCTTGTCGCTCTCCACCGCCGCCGCCTGCTCGATGCGATCGGCGTCGTACAGCAGCACGCCGAGGTAACGAATGCGGCCGACGCAGGTCTCCGAACACACCGTCGGCTGCCCGGCTTCGATGCGCGGGTAGCAGAAGATGCACTTCTCGGACTTGCCGCTCTTCCAGTTGAAGTAGATTTTCTTGTACGGGCAGCCGGTCAGGCACATGCGCCAGCCGCGGCACTTGTCCTGGTCGATCAGAACAATGCCGTCTTCGCCGCGCTTGTAGATCGCCCCGCTCGGGCAGGTGGCGACGCAGGCCGGGTTGAGGCAGTGCTCGCACAGGCGCGGCAGGTACATCATGAAGGTGTTTTCGAACTGGCCGTACATCGCCTTCTGCAGGTTGTCGAAATTTTTATCCTGCGAGCGTTTTTCGAATTCCCCGCCGAGGATCTCCTCCCAGTTCGGGCCGCTTTCGATCTTGTTCATGCGCTGGCCGGTGATCAGCGAGCGCGGGCGCGCCACCGGCTGGTGCTTGCCCTGTTTGGCGGTGTGCAGATGCTGATAGTCGTAATCGAACGGCTCGTAGTAGTCGTCCAGCGCCGGCACGTCCGGGTTGGCGAAGATTTTCGCCAGCACGCCGACGCGGCTGCCCATGCGCGGCTCCAGCTTGCCGTTGATTTTACGGATCCAACCGCCCTTCCACTTCTCCTGATCTTCCCAGGCGTGCGGATAGCCGACGCCGGGTTTGCTTTCCACGTTGTTGAACCAGGCGTATTCCATGCCTTCGCGGCTGGTCCAGACGTTCTTGCAGGTGACCGAACAGGTGTGGCAACCGATGCACTTGTCCAGATTCAGCACCATGCCGACTTGCGAACGAATTTTCATTTGTGGTTCTCCTGCTGACTGCCCTGCGCGTAGTCGTTGCCTTCATCGTCCAACCAATCAATACGGTTCATCTTGCGCACCACCACGAACTCGTCGCGGTTGGAGCCGACGGTGCCGTAGTAGTTGAAGCCGTAGGCCAACTGCGCATAGCCGCCGATCATGTGGGTCGGCTTCGGACAGGCGCGGGTCACCGAGTTGTGGATGCCGCCGCGTTGGCTGGTGATCTCCGAGCCCGGCAGATTCACGATGCGCTCCTGTGCGTGGTACATCATGGTCATGCCGGCCGGGATACGCTGGCTGACCACCGCGCGCGCCGTCAGCGCGCCGTTGGCGTTGAAGGCCTCGATCCAGTCGTTGTCCGCGATGCCCAGATCTTTGGCGTCGTCTTCGCTCAGCCAGACGATCGGCCCGCCGCGCGACAGCGTCAGCATCAGCAGGTTGTCGCTGTAGGTGGAGTGGATACCCCACTTCTGGTGCGGCGTCAGGAAGTTCAGCGCCTTCTCCTTGTTGCCGTTCGGCTTGCTGTTGAGCAGCGGCCGCGCGGCGCGGGTATCGATCGGTGGCCTGTACGCCAGCAGGCTTTCGCCGAAGGCGCGCATCCACTCGTGGTCCTGATACAGCTGCTGGCGGCCGCTGAGGGTGCGCCACGGGATCAGCTCGTGCACGTTGGTGTAGCAGGCGTTATAAGAGACGTGCTCGTCTTCCAGGCCGGACCAGGTTGGGCTGGAGATGATTTTGCGCGGCTGCGCCTGAATGTCGCGGAAGCGAATTTTCTCGTCTTCCTTGTTCAGCGCCAGATGCCGGTGATCGCGGCCGGTAACGTTGCTCAGCGCTTCCCAGGCTTTCACCGCCACCTGGCCGTTGGTTTCCGGCGCCAGCGACAGGATCACTTCCGCCGCGTCTATCGCGCTCTCGATCTTCGGCCGCCCCGCCGCCGGGCCGTCGGCCTTGACGTAGTTCAGCTGCTTGAGGAAATCGACCTCGGTCTGGGTGTTCCAGCTGATGCCCTTGCCGCCGTTGCCCAGTTTGTCCATCAACGGCCCCAGGGAGGTAAAACGCTCGTAGGTGGCCGGGTAATCGCGCTCCACCGCGATGATGTGCGGCGCGGTTTTGCCGGGGATCAGTTCGCATTCGCCTTTCTTCCAGTCCTGCACGCCGTAAGGCTGCGCCAGTTCGGCGGCGGAGTCGTGCTGGATAGGCAAGGTCACCACGTCGGTTTCCTGGCCCAGATGGCCGACGCACACCTCGGAGAAGGCTTTGGCGATGCCCTTGTAGATTTCCCAGTCGCTCTTCGAATCCCAGGCCGGATCGACCGCCGCCGACAGCGGATGAATGAACGGGTGCATGTCGGAGGTGTTCATGTCGTCTTTTTCGTACCAGGTGGCGGTCGGCAGCACCACGTCGGAATACAGGCAGGTGCTCGACATGCGGAAATCGAGCGTCACCACCAGATCCAGCTTGCCTTCGCCGCCCTGCTCGCGCCATTCCACTTCCTGCGGCTTCACGCCGCCCTGCTGGCCGAGATCTTTCCCCTGGATGCCGTTCTCGGTGCCCAACAGGTATTTGAGCATGTATTCATGACCCTTGCCGGAAGAGCCCAGCAGGTTGGAGCGCCAGACGAACAGGTTGCGCGGGAAGTTCTGCGGATTGTCCGGCTGCTCGGCGGCAAAGCCCAGCGCGCCGCTCTTCAGGCTGTCGACGGTAAATTCGACCGGCGACTGGCCGACGGCGCGGGCCTGCTCCGCCAGGCGCAGCGGGTTAGCGCCCAGCTGCGGCGCCGACGGCAGCCAGCCCATGCGCTCGGCGCGCACGTTGAAGTCGATCAGGCTGCCGCCGAAGCGCGATTTGTCCGCCAGCGGCGACAGCAGCTCATCGGCGCCGACGGTTTCATAGCGCCATTGGCTGGAATGGTTGTAGAAGAACGAGGTGCTGTTCATGTGGCGCGGCGGGCGTTGCCAGTCGAGGCCGAACGCCAGCGGCAGCCAGCCGGTTTGCGGCCGCAGTTTTTCCTGGCCGACGTAGTGCGCCCAGCCGCCGCCGCTCTGGCCGACGCAACCGCAGAAGATCAGCATATTGATCAGGCCGCGGTAGGTCATGTCCATGTGATACCAGTGGTTGACGCCGGCGCCGACGATGATCATCGAACGGCCGTGGGTCTTCTCGGCGTTTTGCGCGAATTCGCGGGCAATGCGGATGATGTTGTGGCGCGATACGCCGGTGATCTGCTCAGCCCAGGCCGGGCTGTAAGCCTTGACCTCGTCATAGTCGGCGGCGCAGTTGGCGTCGCCCAGTCCGCGCTCCAGGCCGTAGTTTGCCAACGTCAGATCGTACACGCTGGTCACCAGCGCTTCGCTGCCGTCCGCCAACTGCAGGCGTTTCACCGGCAGCTTGTGCAGCAGGATCTCGTCCAGCGCCACGCTGTTGAAATGCTCGCTGTCGGCGCCGCCGAAGTACGGGAAACCCACCTCGGCGACGTCGTCATGCCTGCCCAACAGGCTGAGCTGCAGCTCGACTTCCTGTTGCGCCTTGCCTTCGCGCTGTTCCAGGTTCCACTTGCCCTTCTCGCCCCAGCGGAAACCGATGGAGCCCTGCGGCGCCACCAGCTCGCCGCTGCGGCTGTCGATAGCGACGGTTTTCCATTCGGGATTGTTTTCCTGGCCCAATCCGTCCACCAGATCGGCGGCGCGCAGCAGGCGGCCGGCGGCGTAGTGGCCGCCTTCACGCGGCTCCAGCAGCACCAGCATCGGCATGTCGGTATAACGACGCACATAGTCGCGGAAGTAGCCGACTTCGCGATCGAGATGGAACTCTTTCAGCATCACGTGGCCCATCGCCAGCGCCATCGCGCTGTCGGTGCCCTGCTTCGGATTCAGCCAGTGGTCGCACAGCTTGGCGACTTCGGCATAGTCCGGCGTCACCGCCACGGTTTTGGTGCCCTTGTAACGCACTTCGGTAAAGAAGTGGGCGTCCGGGGTACGCGTTTGCGGCACGTTGGAGCCCCAGGCGATAATGTAAGAAGAGTTATACCAGTCGGCAGACTCCGGCACGTCGGTCTGCTCGCCCCAGGTCATCGGCGAAGCCGGCGGCAGATCGCAATACCAGTCGTAGAAGCTCAGGCAGGCGCCGCCGATCAGCGACAGGTAGCGGGCGCCGGCGGCGTAGGACACCATCGACATCGCCGGGATCGGCGAGAAGCCGATAATGCGGTCCGGGCCGAAGGTTTTGGCGGTATAGACGTTGGCGGCGGCGATCAGTTCATTGACCTCCTGCCAGCTGGAGCGGACGAAACCGCCGCGGCCGCGCGCCACCTTGTAGCTTTTGGCTTTTTCCGCATCGCCGACGATAGAGCCCCAGGCTTCGACCGGATCGCTGTGCTGCGCTTTCGCTTCGCGCCACAGCTTGAGCAGGCGCTTGCGCATCAGCGGGTATTTCAGCCGGTTGGCGCTGTAAAGGTACCAGGAGTAGCTGGCGCCGCGCGGGCAGCCGCGCGGTTCATGGTTGGGCAGATCGGGCCGGGTGCGCGGATAGTCGGTTTGCTGGGTTTCCCAGGTCACCAGACCATTCTTCACGTAAATCTTCCAACTGCAGGAACCGGTGCAGTTCACGCCGTGGGTGGAACGCACCACTTTGTCGTGCTGCCAACGGCTGCGGTAGCCGTCTTCCCAGTCGCGGTTGGTGTTCAAGGTCTGGCCGTGATCGCCAGAAAAAGGCTCCGCCAACTGCTTGAAATAGCGGAAACGGTCTAAAAATTTGCTCATCCGGAATGCTCCTGAAGGCTCTTGTCGTTATAAGAAGACATGCTCAATCTGCCGCCAGCCTACTGACGGCCAACCGGCGGCAAATTGATTGCGATCAAGAGAAAGCGGGAGGCGCCGCGCGCGTCGGCTGAGAAATACCACCAAAGTATAGGTGTGAAAGATTAAGTTAATTGATTGAATTAAAACGAGTAAAACAGAATATAGAAATAAAGGTGGGCAGGCGGGAGGCAAGGCGAGGTATTTGGGGGTAGGACGCGGGAGAAACCTCCCGCGTCAGACTGTTGACAAAGGGGGAAAAAGCGTGGTTTTTCCCCCTTTGTGGTGAGCGGCCGAAAATCAATAAATTGATTTTCCTTGTTTTTTATTTGGTGCTCTCTGCCAACCCGGCAAGGGTATAAGGTTTGTCATCAATCTCACGCGGGAGAAACCTCCCGCGTGATGCTGACTCGTCGCTTTCAGCGTTGAAGCCACAGCGTCGCGGTACCCACGGCGGGCAACGTCAGCTTGACCTCCGTGCCCTCTCCCTGCTGCCGCCAGCCCGCCGGAAGGCGCAAGCGGGTGCTTCCCTCCCGATAGTAAGGATTGGCTACCAGCAGCAAGGCGCGATCGCCCAGAATAAACATCCGCGCCGGCATTTGCGGGTCGCTTCCCGCCAGCGGCGTTGATTTTCCCGTCAGCAGATAAGGGGTGAAGGCGGCGATTTGCTGCGACACGGCAGCCACGCCACGCCAGGTGGCGTCAAACTCCCGTTGGTCGAAGCGGCCGGTTTTACGCTTATAAAACAGATCGGTATAAGAATAAAACAACAGCCCCTTGGCGCCGCCGATCAGCGCCTGCCAGGCCTGATTGCGAATTTCCGCCTCTGACGGCGGATGTGGCTTGCGGCGGGCGTCATAAGCGGCGTGATCCATGATTTGCATCACCACCCAGGCCCCGCGTGCCTGGCGGGCGGCCTGCACCGTCAGTGCGGTATAACGCGTGGTGCGCGTCAGATCGCTATCGTTCCCCACCGGATAAGGGTCGGTCGCCAAAATGTCGCTGCTGTTGAAGTGAGCGTCCAACTCCCCGGTTTTGTTCAGCACCTGGAAAGTCGGATGATCGCCGTCAAGTCGCTTTATTTGCAGGTTTTTTTCCTCGATTTTATCGAGATATTCCGGCCCCAGCTCATCGTTGATGTACCAGGCAAGCAGGTTGGGCTGAGAGCGCAAACGCTGCACGTACCAGGCAGTCAGCGCCGCGTAGTCGCCACCGCGGACGGCCGGCGCGAAGCGGCTGCCGCGGTACTGATCTTTGACGGAGTAAATGACCAACAGCCCGCGCTTGCGTGCGTTGCGGAAAAAGGCGTATGGATCTTTCTTTTCCCCGTAATCATAGTTCAGCACCGTGTTGAATCCCGCCGAGGCGATGCGCGCCAAATGCTCATCGGTAGCCACGTTGGCGTAAATGCCCAACGGGAAAAGCCGTTGACCGTCGCGCAGGGTAAAACCTTCGCTGTCGATCGCCACTTTGGCCGCAGGCTGCCCGACGCGAAAAGACAGCTCGCTGCCCTGAGCCTGGCGGGATTGTGGACCGGTAACCTGCTGACGCAGGCGGTATTCACCCTGGGCCAGGCCGGCCGGCGGTTGGTATTCGATACGGCGTTGTCCTTCAACCTGATAACGGTCGCGGCTACTGTGAACAACCTGCCCCTCGGCATTGAGCAATTCGCTGTCGACCTGCAAATGCTGCGGTTGCGAAGTGACGACCAGCGTGTCAACTTTCCCCTGCGCCGACGCGCCGAGCTGATACAACGCCGGCATAGACGCTCGAGCACAGGCATAGGCGTCGTCAAACCAGGCGGTACCGGTGCTCCCCTTACGCAGATAAACGCCAAAAGTGATTCGCGCCGCCTGCGGCGGCACGGTATAGCTGGCGTTCACCTGCCGCCAGCCGCTGTCGCCGGTTACCCCAGCCGGATAGCTGCCTTCCAGAAAGCGCCCCTGCGCATCAAAGCTCTGCAGATAAACCCCAGCGCCGCCGTCGCGGCTTTGCCCGCGTACGCCGCGAGTCTTGAGCCAGACGCCGAAATCTATCGTCTGTCCGGGCACAACCTGCAGCGCCTGGTTGAAGGTACGGTATTGCGCTACATCTGCATTGTCATAACGCAGACTCCCCCTGCCACTGTGCGTATCGCCGTCGGCCTGCGCGCCCTGCGCTCGCCAGCCGCTGAGCCCCTGCTCAAAGCCGGGGTTGGTCAACAGATTGGGTTGGCAGTTCTGCGCCAGAGCCGCTGCGCCCCACAAGGCGCAACAGCCCAGAGCCGCCCGCCGATACATCCCCCTCATGGTCATTTCCTTTTCACCACGGCATTGAACAGATAGGTGGCGAACAAATAGCAGGATTTCTGGTACGACAGCCCCAAATGCTGACGGTAAATCCGCCATTGCCAGTCCGCAGCGCGGATTTTGTTGCCCGACAGCGAATGAGTAGACAATCGGTAACAGGCCAGCGGTTCGGGAATGCAGTAGGCCAGGCCGTTACGCGCCTTCTGCAGCACCGCCAGCCACATCAAATAGTCCTCATGCCCCACTTTTTGCTGATACACCTTACCGATGCGCTTCTGGTTATAGATGCCGGTGAGATTGCCGATCCAGTTGCTTTTCAACATGTCCTGATAGCCGATAAGCTCATCCGCACCACGGGTGTTTTTGATCAACTTCAGATCGTCTTCGAAGGTGTAATAATGGGAACACACCACGTCATAGCGGCGGGTTTGCAAAATGCTCGCCTGGCGCGACAGCTTGTTGGGGAGCCATACGTCATCACTGTCGCAGAAGGCGATATAATCCCCGCTCGCCGCCTCAATGCCGATGTTGCGCGTTTCCGCCACGCCCTGGTTATGCTCATTGCGTATATAGGTGAGGCGATCGTGGATAAACGGCCGCACCACCTCGGCGGTGTTGTCGGTGGAGGCATCATCGATCACATACAGGTGATAGTCGGTAAATTGCTGGTTCAGCACACCAAGAATCGATTCTTTGATTGAGTTTGCCGCGTTGTAAGCGGGCATTATCACGGATATCTTTTCCATTCGGTCCTCACTCAATGAGCTGTTGCCACTGGGGATAAATACGTTCGGGAGAAAAACGGCGAGACTTATCAAGCGCAGCGACAGAAAAGCGATCGCGCAGAGCCGGATCGCGCATCAGTTCGAGCACGCCTTCGCTGAAGGCGGCGGCATCGTCATCGGGCACCAGATAGCCGTTGACGCCGTTGTCTATCAGCTCGGCCGGGCCGGTCTTGCAGTCGTAGGCCACCAGCGGCAGGCCGAAACTCATGGCTTCGATCAGCACCATCGGCAACCCCTCATAGCGCGACGTCATCACGTACAGGCTGGCCTGGCGATAATAGGCCGCCACGTCGGCGGTGGCCGGCAGCAGGCTCACCTGCTGCTCCAGCCCGGCGCCTTCAATCTGCCGCCGCAGTGCGTCGCGCTCAGGGCCGTCGCCAATAATCAACAGCCGCCAATCCGGCATCTGCGCCGCCACCCCTCGCCACAGCGCGATCAGACGATCGAAGCCTTTCTGATTGCTCAACCGCCCCACCGCCAGCGCCACCTTTTCCTGCAGCGCCGGCGTCGGCGCCTGTGCGCCGAACGGCGAAACGTTCTCGATCACCCGGCATTTCCCGGCGCCCACCCAGCGAGCGATGGCGTCGCTATCTTGCCGCGTCAGGAAAATCACGCGATCGCTCAAGCGGTAAACCAACAACTTCAACCATTTAAATACGCGCGGATACTGGTGAAAGCTGACGTGTTCGCTCAATAACAGCCGGCTGCGGGCACAGAACAAACGTAGAAAAGGCGTCATCACCACCGACAGTTTTCCCATGGAAACGGTAATGATCATATCCGCGCGTTCACGCCGCAGTGCCAACGCCAGCCGCCATGGCCAGAACAGCGAATCGCCGCCGCCACAGCGTAGCCGGACGTTGCTCGCCAGCGGAAAGAAGCTCCGTTCGCCACACAGCGAAAACACCGCCACCTCGTAATTCGGCAGACGCGCCAGCGCATTGGCCAAACCGCTGGCGACCCGTTCAGTGCCGCCCTTGCCCGCCATATTTTCGATGACGATGATTACCTTGCGTGCTTGCATATCATCTCCTGAATCCCTGGCGCACATTGCGCAACAGCCGGCCGCCAACCGAGAACAACCCCAGCCGCGTCAGACAATCGCCATACCATTTGATCATCTTGAACTTGCCGCTCAGGCTGTGCCGCACGATGCGCGACGAGTAATAATTGAACGCCTGGGCGTTTTCCGAATACAGCGAGGCCAGCAGGTGCTTGCAGGCGAATCCGCTGATATGGCGATCGCTGGGGCTGAGGAAGGTATTGATAAAGCGGTCGCTGGCCTCCAGGTTAAGCTTCGCCGTCATGCGTCCGTAGCGCCCCACGTCGAGAAACACCCCGCCGCCGGCGTCATGCGCCACCTGCGCGCCCAAATTGGTGGCGTTGACCAGAAAGCCCCAATCCTGATGTTTGTTGAGAAACTCGGGAAATAAAAAGCGGCGATCGCTTTTTTTACGCATGCTGATGGTGGATGACCGAATATCGCCCATTTCCAGAAAAAGAAAATCCTCGCCGGAAGAACCGGATTTGTAGTGGAAGTTGAAGTCGCGTACCGAATCGCCGCTCACCTCTGCATAATTACCGAAGATAATATCAATATGGCGATCTTCATGCTTCTTCATGCGGCGAATAATATAGTTGGTAGTGAAGTAATCATCCGAATCGAGAAAAAACACGATCTCCGATTGCGCTAAATTGGCGCCCAGGTTGCGCGATACCGCCGCATTGCTCTTCTGTTTTTTCTCATGCAGCATCACGTTGCTATTAGTCGCCGCTATCTGGCGAATATATTTGATGTCATCCTCGTCAGAGCAATCATCAACCAAAATCACCTGATAGTCGAACCCTTGGCAAGCGTTGAAAATCCGCTTCAGAGTTTTAGGCAGGTAACGCGCACTATTATAAATAGGGATCACGATCGAGAAATCCATTTCTTAACCCTCCAACTTAGAATTTATCATTTCTTTTCCACGGCAAAGCAGCAATAACGACACGTTAAATACCGGGACCAAAAAATAGGTTTCCGTAAAAGTTGTTAGCAGGAAAACCACCACCACCCAGCGCATGAATCGACTCAGCCTGCGCATATTCCCCAACAGGTGAAAATAACAAAAAAGCATGACAACAGAGGCTATCCCACCAGCCGAATAAAACATGGCGATGAAGAAAAAATCGACCGGCTTATAGGGTTCGATATTCATGCCGAACAGCGGATTGGGTAGCCCCACCGCCTGAAACATCTGCCAGGAGAACCAGATGCGCCCGGTCAACGCCTGGTTCAACAGCGCGTCCAATGCCGGATTGTTCCCCCAGCGTATAACGCTGGCGAACTGAAAGCCTATGATAGCCAACGTCAGCGCAATGCAGACTTTTCTATTGGGGGTAAAACGCAGCAGCGGCGCCAGCCAAAACAGCAACAACATCAACAGCGCCAACATAAAACAGGTGCGGGAATAGGAATACATCAGCACCGGGATAATTAACGCCGACACCCCCAGTGAGGCGATATTTTTCATTCCACGCGTTAATTTTGCATGGTCGATCAGGCACAGCAGCATGGCGAACAAGGCAAAAGAATAATACGCCAAGGTGTTCGGGTTATCGAAACCCAGCGTTAATCTGTTGCCATAGCGCTCATCAAGATAAACAAATCCCTCGGTGTAAAAGGTATAGGGGATAACCATCAACAGCCCGGCAACCACAAAAGCGATAGCGAACATTTCAGCGCCGCGCACCATCTCGATGCGGCGGAATAAAATTATCACCGCCGAGCTGAATACCGCGCCAAAAAGGTAATCACCATGTCCGGTGGCGATATTAACCAGAAACAGCAGAACCAAAAAACCCGCAACCGCTTTTTCCGCCATCGTAGCGATGAAAAATGCATAGCCGACATAGAGCAACATCAGGGCATTAAGCCCCGTCACGGTTTTATTAATCAGCTCGCTGTTGAACGATCCCGAGGTCAGGAAAGTTTTCACGAAAAAGATCAACAGGAAGGTCAATATGATTGATTGATTGACCAAATCCCGCGACTGATTATAACCGACATTGGCATGCATGTGAAAATTGGAGGCGACTCTCTGCATAAGCGTTTACTCAGTAAAATAACTGCCCCATTCCTGCTCGATGTTTTCCGGCTTAAGCTTGCTTAACCCCGCACCAGGCGTAAACGTCAATTCACCGAAATAGACCTTCTCACCGACCTGGTAGAAATCCACGCGGACATAAGAGAACTGCTGCGCAACCTGGCGAGCCAAGCGCGTCATTTCTTCCAGCCGCGTAGGCCGCGGCATCGGTTCGTCGGCATTCGGCAAGCTGATGCGGATTTCGGTGCGGTTCCAGTCGATATCAAAAATGTCGCGCCGATGGGTGCCGAAACGCTGGTAATCCACCTGGATGAACATGCGAATTTCATGGTTGTCGTTGAAACAATGAAACTTGATATCGTTCGGCACCTGCTCACCATCCAGCAACATGCGTTCCACCATGATGCAGGGTTCGATGTCCAGATAATGCTTTTCGCGACTCTGCTCGTAAAAGTTGCTGCGCATCCACGAACTACTGAGATCGTACAATTCCGCGTAGCTAACCTGTTGCTTGTCGAACACCAACCGGTTATAGCCGCTGCCATGGTTGGCCTTCAGCACGAAGGCGTCGGGCAACTGCCTGAACGTGTCGTAGCTGAGTTCCGTGCCATGCGCATACAGCTCTACCAGATACTCTTCGCCCCACAGGCCGGCAATAAATTCACGGACCTTGTATTTGTCCGACAAGGTGGTGTAGATGCTGCGCGGATAAATTTTGCGGCGCATGATCTTTTCGCTGAAGCCGGTCGGTTTTGACAGGTGCGGCAGTTTTTTGAAATAGAGCGCGTATTTAACCTGATGGTGCCAGGCATCGGGCAGGCGCTTGGAAATGCTTTTAACCAGGGTGTTTAACATGCTCTCTCCTTAATTTGCTGACAAGACGCGGCAGGCAGTAAAAACAGGTCAGCTGCAGTCGGGTAATTTTCCCGCCACGGAATAAACTGTTCAGAACGAAGAATGAAATGAATTCCGCCAGTAGCGTAGACACCGCAGCGCCGGTCAGGCCGTACCGCGGGATCAGCAGCAGATTCATCGCCACGTTCATCAGAGCCACCAACGGCATCTTGATGGCGATAAAGCGATAACCGGCGAACAGCACGATGCTGCGGTACGAAACCGTCCCCATCACTGAGAACAGCGAGGTCAGCGTACAAATAGCCAGGATGTCGGCGGCCGGTTGAAAAGCGGCGCCATACAGCAGCGCAATAGCCGGTTGGGCGAACCACCACAGCCCCAGCAGCACCGGCAACGACAGGCCCAATACCACCAGATACAGCACCCGGATGCGGTACTCCTGCTCCAACGGATCGCGACAGTTGGCAATACCCGGCATCAACGAGGTGATCAGTGCCATCGGCACAAAAACCCACCCCTGACTGAGGGTGGTAGCGGCGCTGAACCAGCCCACCGCCTGCTCGCCGACCAGATTGCCCAGCATGATTTGATCGATGCGGGTATAAATCACTATCGCCAGACTGGAGATGGCCAACGGCAGGCCCACTTTCAGCAAATAACGGCCATAGCGCCTGGCCTGGCGCGGCGTAACCCGCGGCGTGGCCGCAGCTTCCCCACGGAATAGCCAGAGGCGCGCCAGATAAGGTACGGCGCTGCTGAGGATGTAGGGTACCGCGAACCACACCAGCGGCAGCGCAACGCTCACCAGCGCCAGCCGCAGCCCGATCGACAGCAGCAGCGCCAGGTTGTTGATCAGCGTATTGCGTTTCGACTGCAGGCGGGCATCGTAATAAATTTTGTACACGTCCTGAATCGAGAAATAGGCGCTGATAAGCAGCAACAGCGTCATCAGTTGACTGGCTGGCGGCTGGCTGAAATAGCTCCATATCAGCATCGGCAGCGCCACCACCAGGAACAGCCGGCGGCGCAAACGCATCGAAGCCAACATCAGGCGAATGCCGCTCGGCTGGCGGCGGGCGACGCGGTTGAAAATGATGCTGTCGGCGCCCAGCTGCACCAGCGGCACCACGATGGCGATCGTCGCCAATAGATAGTTGAGAGCGCCAAACTGGGCGGGCCCCAGATAGCGCGCAACGTAAATGGAGACGAAGATGCCGGACAGGCTGAGCGAAACGCGTTCCAGCATCAGCCACAGGGCGTTGGTGATAATGGCCTTCACCCGCTTATTCCTCTGCCTGCCGGTGATCTTCCCGATGGCTTGGATAGGCGAAGTTGTAATAGCTCATGTCGGTCGCCGCCCTCTTCACGATGCCGTTGAGGATTACGCCTCTGATCGCCACGCCATTTTGTTCGAAACGGCGCATGCTGGTTTCGATCTGCTTGACGGTGTTCACCTCAAAACGCACCACCAACAGTGACGTACCGGCGTGATTGCCGACGATGGCCGCGTCCGTCACCGCCAGAATCGGTGGCGTATCAATCAGCACCAGATCGTAGTTTTGCCCGGCCCAGCGCAGGAAATCGGCGAAACGGCGATGCATCAGCAGCTCGGACGGGTTCGGCGGCACCTGGCCACGCGGTACGAAATCCAGATTGGCAATGGCGGTTTTCCGCACCGCCTGTTCCGTCGTCACTTTGCCCACCAGCATGTCGGACAGCCCTTGATGAGCGTCGTCCGATAGCCAACGATGCAAAAATCCTTTACGCATATCCGCGTCGATCAACAGCACCCGCTGCCCGGCCTGCGCCACCACCACCGCCAGGTTGGTGCTGGTAAAACTCTTGCCGCTTTCCGGGCTGGCACCGGAGACCATCAAAATGTTGTTTTTGGCCTCCAGCATAGCGAAATGCAGGCTGGTGCGCAGGCTGCGAATGGCCTCCACCGACAGATCCGCCGGCTCGGCCACCGCCAGGATCGGCAGGCGACGACCGCCGGATTTGGGCAACAGCAGGCGTTGTTCGCGATTGCGTTTCGCCTGCCATGGCGACAGCGGCACGGTGGCGTAGACGTTGATGCCTCGCTTCTCCAGCGTATCGATATCATTGATGCCGCGATGGAAGGCCGTGCGCAGCAGCACCACGGCCGCGGTGCCTGCAGCGCCCAATATCAACGCCAACAACACGATGAGCATCTTTTGCGGCTGAATCGGTCGGATAGCGGTTTCCGCCTCGTCAACGATGCGAATATTGCCCACCGTGCCGGCCTTGCTGATGCTCAGCTCCTGCTGTTTGTTCATCAGTTGCATGTAAACCTGCTGATCCACCTGCACGTCGCGGGTGAGGCGCAGGATCTCCTGCTGCATTTTCGGCAGCGTCTGTACCTGTTTGCCGAGCCGCGCCTTTTCCGCCTCCAGCGTGGCGCGCTTTTCCATCAGCGCCCGGTAAGCCGGGTGCACGCGGGTATAAAGCTTGGAAATCTCCGCCTCTTTGAAGGTCAGCTCGTTGAGCTGGGCTTCGAGCTGTACCTGCGTGTCCAGCACCGACTTGGCTTCCAGCGACAGATCCACCGAGTCGTTTTGCTGGCGGAACTGGTTGAGCTGGGTTTCGGCGTTGTTGAGCGAGGTTTGCGTTTGCGGCAACTGCTCCTGCAGGAAGGCCAGCATCCGCTGCGCCTCTTCCGTTTTGCGATCCACGTTCTGCTGCAGGTAGTTATCGGTGATGTTCTTCAGCACCGCCTCGGCACGCTGCGGATCTTCGCTCGGCAGCGTAAACGTCATGATGCCGCTGTCTTTGCCGCTCGGCACTACGCCCAGGTATTTACGCAGATCGTCCACCGCTTCTTGACGCGCGACTTTAACCACGGTGAAACTGGTGCCCGGCGCCGCGTCCAGCGCCGAAACGGTCATGCCCCACTCGCCCTGCGCCACCGGTTGCCCAACCACGCCGCTGAACAATTTGGCGCCGTCATGGCTCAGCTCGTAATGTTGCCCATCGCGCACCGTCAGCGTCAGCGCTTCGCCCTGCATGTCCGCCGGCGTTGTCAGCGTGGCGATGTCCAATACCGGCGCCTTTTCACCGCTCAGTCGGGCAAAGCCTTTACCGAATACCGGGAAATAGTCCGGTTCGACGCGCACCGTCAGGCCGAGGGCATCCACCGTTTTGCCGAGCACGTAGCGCGACTTGACCAGCGTCACCTCATCCTGCGTCGCCGCATTTTGCCCCAGCGAACTGTCCAGCGTTTCACGCAGCAGCGAATCGCCGGACAGCTGATTCTCCACCTGCACCACCGCCGTGGCCTGGTACACCGGGGTAGCCAACAGGGCGTAGGCGACGCCCAGCGCACCGACCACGCCGGTCACGACGGCGATCCGCCAGCGGTTATCCCACAGCGGCCCTACCAGACGCTCCCACTCCAGCTTTTCATCTTGTTCGGCCACCATCACGGACAGCGCATTATTTTTCATCTTCTGTTCCTTATTCACCCTGCTGAGTTACCAGTTGCGCACGCGCAAGGTAGCCTCGCTGAGATCGTTAAAACTGCTGATGGTCGGCACCAGCTGGCTGATCAAACGGTTCCAGCGCGCGACCGGCGCCGCGGTGACGTACACGACGTCGTAAGGGTGCAGCTGAAATTCAGCGCCCATCGCCAGCGCGCTGGCGTCGGAGAGATCGAACTGATACAGCGTCGCCAGCCGCTGCGGGGGATTGCCGCCGCTCGGCCGGATCACGAACACCCCGGTCGCATCCGCCACCGTCTGGCTGATCCCTTCGGAAGATCCGAGGGCTTCGGTCAGGGTCATGCCGCTGCGATCCATCTTCAGCGTCGCTTGCTTGCCCACCTCGCCCATCACGAACACTTTCAAGTTGTCATTGCGCGGAATGTAGAGGATGTCGCCCGGCTGCAGCAGCTCATTCTGGCTGATGTCGCCACGCTGCATCAGCGCCTGCAGCGAGATGGCCCGCTCTTTGCCCTGATGGGTCAGCACCACGTTGCGCCAGTCGGCATTGTCCGTCAGGCCGCCGGCGGCGTTGATCGCATCCAGAATGGTCAGCGGCACGTTGGTGATCGCCTGCTGACCGGAGGTTTTCACCTCACCGGTCACATAAGCCTTCTGCGAACGGAACGCGGCGATGCTGACATCCACCTGCGGGCTTTCCACATACTGCGCCAGACGGCCGGCGATCAGGCTGCGCACTTCGGTGACGGTTTTACCCACTACCGCCACGCGCCCGATATAGGGGTAAAAGATCGTGCCATCCGCATGCACCCAGTTACCGGTGTCGCTGGCGCTGCGATATTGCCCGGCCGGCGTGGTCAACTCGGGGTGATCCCAGACGGTGACGTTCAACACGTCGCCGACGCCGATACGGTATTGGTAGCTCTGCAACCGCTGATCCAGTGCCGGATTCGGCTGGGCGACCGGTTCAACGCGCCGCATTTTCTGCAGCAGCATCGGTGACATGCGGTAGACCTGTACCTGGCTGTTCAAATCGAAATCGTCGTCTTGTTGCACGACGATGGCTTTTCCGCTGGTCGATAAATGTGAGCCGGGAACCACCGTACAACCGCTCAACAACGCGGAGGTGAAGGCCAACGGCATCAAAAGAGGCAAATGAAAATTCATGGAAGTACCGTGATAAACGGGCTGCTGCCGCAGCCCGTGAGAGGATTAACGCCCGACGGTTGGATTATCGCTGAGCATCGTCGCCTGACGCGGTTCGCGCAACATGGCGAAATAACCGCAAAAACAGAACAGAAACGCTACCAGCATCAGGCTTTCCTGCAGTTGCAACACTTCACTGCAAATGCCGATGCAGGCCAGCGTCACCGCCAGCATGGTGCTCATCGCCAGTGCCTGACGCGCATTGAGCCCGCGACGCATCAGAATATGGTGCAAATGATCGCGGCCCGCTTTGAAGGGGCTTTGGCGGCGCAACAGGCGGCGCACCATCACGGTCACCATGTCCATCAGCGGAATGGCGATCAGCCACAGCGCGGTGACCGGGCGCATTACCGCCTGCTGCCCCTGCGTCGCCAGCAACACCAGCCACAGCACGCTGAAACCGATCACCATGCTGCCGGCGTCCCCCATAAAGATTTTGTTACGCGCGCCGAACAGGCTCAGGTTGAACAGCAGATAAGCCGCCAGCGCGACGATCATGCCCAGGCACCACAGCGCCAGATCTTCCCGGCCACCCAGTCCGAACACGATGGCCAGCGCAACAAAGGTCACGCAGGACAAGGTGCCCAGTTGCCCGTCGATGCCATCCACCATGTTGTAGGCGTTGATCGCCCCCCATACCGCCAGCGGCGTGAGCAGCAACGCGCCATAACCGAGCATCACTTCCTGATGGCCCCAGGCATGGCCCAATGAGGAAAGCTGCATCCCTGCCGCCAGCATCATCGCCAGCGCGATCCCTCCCTGCACCATGACGCGCGGCGCCACGGGCAGATCAAAGCGGTCATCCAGTACGCCCAACACCACCAGCGCCGTGATGCACAGCAAGTAGACGGCGTTGTCGGGCAGCCAGGCGGGTTGCCACAGCGTCATCAGCATCAGCGTCAGGTACACGGCGATGCCGCCGACCAACGGAATATGTCCCAGATGTTGCTTGCGCGCATTGGGCTTATCCACTAATCCCACCGTCAAGGCGACCCGGCGGGCAATAAGGATCCACGCGACCGCCAGCACAAATATCACGCTCAGTTGATATAACATCGTTCCTCCAGCGAATAAGCACGCTACCGCCCTTGAGTTACAGCTCCCAATGCGCTATTAACAAAAACAAAATTGATCCTGCCAGGATATAAGTCAGCATGAATTTATCCTGAAAAATACAGATTTATCCGCTTGTCGGCGGAATAATCAAATAACGTCAGCGTGCGATTAAGTTATCTATCAGAAAACTCATGTTTAATGGTTCTTTCGATTGCCGAATCAAGTTCAACAGGCGCCACGAAATTATTTTGCACATTACTTTTAAACTGCGTTCTGGCGCAGAATTTCTGTACTCTGACGCGACTGATTGGGAATTTCTTGCGACTTATTTTGCTCACAACATCCAATGCGGTTGCGCCGCATATGCCTACGGCATAAGGAATGCGAATCGTCTTATTTTCTCTCCCCAATGAAGAGGAAATTACGTCAACCAATTGATTCATCGTAAAGTCCGGTTTATCGACGTAGTTGCTGACCTGATAACTTGACTGTTGATCCAGCGCATATTCCAGCCGCGCGGCAATATTTTCAACGTAGGCCATCGACTTCATATTATTGCCGCTGCCAATCATCACGAAACGTCCGCTGGCGATCTGACGGAACAGGTTATACACGTTGCCACGGTTGCCTTCGCCGAATACCACCGTTGGGCGGATGATAGTCAACCGATTTTCCTCATCGGCCTTGCGCCAGGCTTCATAAACGTATTCCGCCTCAAGCTTGGACTTGCCGTAATGGTTGAAAGGCTCGAAACGTCCTTCCTCGCCGGTCTCCTGTTTGACGAAGCCGTAAACAGCGACCGAGGAGGTGAAAATGATTTGACGGATATTCAGGGCGGAGGCGGTCATGCAGACATGGCGCGCGCCTTCGACATTGACCTGATAATAGAGCGAAATGGGATCGACATTGTCCTGATGCTCCGCCGCCAGATTAATGATGGCGTCGCAGCCCGCCAGCGGTTCTTGCAACGTCTGGGGTTGCGTCACATCGCCATACTGATAAAGGGATGGAAAATGTGCACTGGGTTGCTTATCGACGATGACCAATGTCAGATCATCGCGCTTACTGAGACGTTTCGCCAGGCGTGTTCCGATAAAACCGGAACCCCCGATAATAGCTACTTTACGCTTATCCATAATTTGTCACTCAGCAGGTTCTCATTATTCCCGTCACCCGATTGGGACAGGACGCTAATACGCGTTAGGTAATGAGTTCCAGACTGGACAAATCGAACCTGGCTTTCAAATAACAAATAATGAAATAAAAGATTTCATCAAATGTAAAATTATCGCTATAGATAAAACCTCATTCAGCGCTAATTTTTAACATCGTAAGCAACTTGATATTGCAAGGTTTTATTCGGCAATATAAGATTAATCCGACCCTTACCGGTGGAGGAAGAGGTCTCATATTTTACCGGCAATTTCAGCTGACCTTGCTTAGGATCGACACATTCGATGGTCGCCTGCTCCATGCTCTCGCCCTGGTACAGGCAGAACAGAGTTTGCGGGCTGTTGGTATGGGGATTATTCAGCGTCAGCGTCAACACCACACGCGTGTTGTTCTGAATATCATTGATCACCGGGGGGCGGGTTTGGTTGCCAAGCACGTATGAAAAATGTGAAATAACCAGCAAAGAGGCGAATACGGTCAGGTATTTCACTACACGGCTGGCGGGCATGCTGAAAAAGCGACGCGCCGCCGCCGACTTTTTTTCACGCGCCGGTTCTTTGGATGACTCCACCGTTGCAACAGGCGCAGCAACCAGCGTCGATTTATGCGGCTTATCTATTTTTTCATCGTTTGTTTCAGACGACTCACTTTCACTTTCAGAAAGTTCCGCTTGAATATCAACGCCAATATCTTCACCGCCATTTAATATATCATCATCAGCGTAGTCTTCATCCTCGGATATAAAGTGAAAAGCCGCTTGATTTTCCACCTTGTAACCCAAACGAGGAATGGTTCTGATAAGCGTGTGTTCCGTGTCACTAATCTTTTGGCGAATAGATTTAATTGTTTGATTTATCGTTGAATCTGAGCAATAGGTTCCTTTCCAGATATTTTCTATAATTTCCGTTCGGGTAACCAGTTCTGGCGATCTGGCGACAAGCAGCGAAAGAATTTGATACTCCTTCCAACGCAGACGAAATTTCTCCCCGGCAGGAGTCAGAACATCGAGATTCCTAATCTTTATTCTTTTATCAAGATTCACTTTTAATTTCCTTAGCGTGCCTGTCCTGCACACTTTGTATAGAAATATCAAAAAATGTTCAAGAAATTAAATGTAAACTCAACAGGTTGCATTCATCGGATATTGGCCTTTATAAAAATTTTCTGATTTCATTTTTTACATTAGGCCATATTAAGGATGTTCCGTTTATCCAAATGACTCTTTTTCCCTGTTGGCAACATGGATTTCTTTCATGGTTACCGTAAAATTCAAATGAACACCTCATTGATTTAAAAAGAAAAAACTAACCACACTGTTCGATTGTTAATCGAATGAAATTGTGAAATTTCATTCTTATCCGTGAATTCATTGTGTTTTCCCACCTAATCTGATTGTCAGATAGACTACAAAAAGCCGAAAAAAACAGAATGAGAGTTATCTGATTTAACCCCGTTGCACATTCCACTCGGTGTGTGCTGCATCTAAGACAAAATCCTATTACTGATTTTATAACAATCGCACTAATTATGCTTTGCCCTCCCGGAAATTTCATTTAATCTGCGAAATGACATTAACGTCTTAATGTAAGAATACTCTCAATAAAACGAAAAAAACGTGCAAATAATATAATCCGTTTTGGCGAAAACATTCTCACATTGAGAGATAGTGCTATAAAAAAAGAAAAAAACGGCAAGCAAAGATGAGAATTTTACCTAAAGACAGAAAATTTCACTGAGGAGGCGAGGAGAGATGACTCGGAATGAGAGAAATATCCCTCCCGTGGCGGGAGGGATTGAGAAAGCAGTTTGATACTCAGGCCTTTTTCTTGCGGCCATACACCGCCCAGGTGATGACCACACACAAGATATAGAACACCAGGAATACTTTCATTGCCCCCGCCGGTGAGCCGGTCAGCGCCAGCGAGGTACCGAATGCCTGGGGAATAAAGAAGCCGCCTGCGGCGCCGATCGCCGAGATAAAGCCCAATGCGGCGGCGGAGTCCGTCACCGCTTCACGCTGTGCGCTCTCGTCACTGCCGCCGGCCGCTTTCACGCGATCGACAGTGATTTTACGGAAAATGACGGCGATCATTTGGAAAGTCGATCCGCTGCCCAGCCCCGCCGTGAGGAACAGCACCATAAAGATGCCGTAGAAGGCGATGAACGAACCGCCCTCGCCCGCCGTCGGCAAGGTCAGGAACAACAGCGCGGCGAACACGGCCATCACCACAAAGTTGATCAACGTCACCCGCACGCCGCCGAAACGGTCAGACAGCGCGCCGCCGACCGGCCGCGCCAGCGCCCCGAGGAACGGCCCGAAGAAAGCGTAATGCAGGATCACGACCTCCGGAAATTGCGTCTTCGACAGCATGGCGAAACCGGCGGAGAAACCGATGAAAGAACCGAAGGTCGCGAGGTACAGCAAACTCAGCATCCACAAATGCCCACGTTTGAGCACTGGCAGTTGCTGGCGCAGCGATGCCTTGGCCGCCGCCAGATCGTTCATGCCGAACCAGGCCGCCAAGGTGGCAACCAGCAGGAACGGTACCCAGATCCAGGCGGCGTTTTCCAGCCACAGCTGCCCCCCTTCTGCCTGATCTTGCGCCGTGCCGCCAAACAGACCAAACAGGCTGAAAGAGATCGCCAGCGGCGCGACCAGTTGCATGACGCTGACACCCAGATTCCCCAACCCGCCGTTGAGACCCAACGCGCCGCCCTGACGCGCTTTCGGGAAGAAGAAGCTGATATTGGCCATGCTGGAGGCAAAGTTGGCGCCCGCAAAACCGCACAGCAGAGAAATGATGACGAACACGCTGTACGGCGTGCTGCTGTCCTGCACCGCGAATCCCAGCCACAAGCACGGCACCAGCAGGAAGCAGGTGCTGATAGCGGTCCAGCGACGGCCGCCAAACAGCGGGATCACGAAGGAATACGGCACGCGTAAAATAGCGCCCGAGACCGACGGCAGCGCTGTCAACAGGAACAGTTGATCGGTGGAAAAGTTGAAGCCAACCTTGTTCAGGTTGACCGCCACGGCGCTGAACAGCATCCAGACGCAGAAGGCCAGCAGCAGACAGGGAATGGAAATCCACAGGTTGCGGGTGGCGATGCGATGGCCACGCTGCTGCCAAAAGGCGCTGTCTTCAGGATGCCAATCCTGAATCAGCGCACCGGTTTTCTTTGATGAAGGCGTTGCAAGTTGCGACATAAAAACCTCAGACACGGGGGATTATTCCGACACCCTAGGGGGCGGCCCCGGCGGCAAAGTTGATGTATATCAACCCGAATGCAAGTAGTTGGCGGCACAAATAGCGCCTTCATCCCCTTAGGGGTACGTTCCGGATAAAAATTAAATCATTTATAATCAATAAATTATAATGAATCACTTCGTCGTCCTCACCGCTTCGCCGCCCCACTGGAAACTAATGGGTACTTCATTCGAGGTATGGGGTTATGCTCAGGGATAATCAAAAATACGGCTGAATCGTTACTTGTTTACCCCGTCGCCGCCTTCGCCCCTGAGCTTCAGCGGCGCCAAATGCCAGGAACCCGCGCTTATGAAACGCCTGTTGGCCCCGCTTTCGATCGTGAATCAGGTCGCCCTGCTGATGTTGCTGTCGGGCATTCTGGGCGTGGCCGGCATGGGGATTTCCGCCTGGATGTCGCAAAGCATTCAGGGCAACGCGCATGCCATCAACAAGGCCGGCTCGCTGCGTATGCAAAGCTACCGTCTGCTGGCGCAGGTGCCGCTGGATGAACGGCATGAAGCGTTGATCCGCGAACTGGAGCGCGACGAAAACAGCCCCGACCTGCAGCGTTCGGTGGAACAGGAAGGGTTGACGCAACCTTTCGACACCTTGCGCGACTACTGGCAACAGACCCTGCAACCTCGCCTGCGTAGCGCGCAGCGCCCGGCCGACGCCGCGCCGCAGGTGGCGCACTTCGTGCAGCTGTTGGATAAGCTGGTCTCGGATATCGACAGGCAAACCGAGCGCCGCCTGCTGATGGTGACGCTGGTGCAGGCCGGCTTTATCGCGCTGACCCTGCTGCTGCTGATCGGCACCACCTGCTACCTGCGCCGCCGGTTGCTGCATCCGTGGCGGCAGCTGGTGGAAATGGCGTTGGCGGTGGGCCGCGGCGACTTTAGCCGCCGCTTCGCGCAGCGCGGCCATCAGGATGAAATGGCGTCGCTCGGCGGCGCGTTGAACACCATGTCCGACGAACTGTCGGCCACCTACAGCGGGCTGGAGCAGCGCGTAGCCGAGAAGACCGCGGACCTGCAGCAAAAAAATCAGATGCTGAGCTTCCTCTATCGCGCCAGCCGCCTGCTGCACGCCAGCGAGCCATTGTGCAGCCGCCTGACGCCGCTGCTCAACCAACTGCAAATCCTGACGCCGCTGCGCGCCATTCAGGTGCGGCTGTATGAAAACGACAGCCGGGAGCCGCTGCTGCAGCTGAGCGGCAACCAGCCGTTGCGGCCGGAGCATTGCCATAATCCGGTGTGCAGCGCCTGCCTGCACGACAGCGACCGCCAGCATCCCGACAACCCGTCGCTGAGCTGGAGCCTGAGTGACAAACTTGGCGACTACGGCGTGATCGTGGCGCAACATGCGCCGCAACAGCCGCTGAACGATGAGCACCGCCAGCTGGTCAACACTCTGGTGGAGCAACTGACCAGCGTGCTGGCCATCGAACGTCAGGTAGACCACCAGCAGCAGCTGATGCTGATGGAAGAACGGGCGGCGATCGCCCGCGAGCTGCACGACTCCATCGCCCAATCGCTCTCCTGCCTGAAAATGCAGATCGCCTGCCTGCAGATGCAAGGCGAAACGCTCTCGTCCGCCAGCCAGGCGCTGGTGCAGCAGATGCGCGAAGAGCTGAACGGCGCCTATCGCCAGCTGCGCGAGCTGCTGACCACCTTCCGCCTGCAGCTGACCGAACCGGGCCTGCTGGCGGCGCTGCAATCGACGGTAGCGGAGTTCAATCCCAAACTGGGCCTGAACATCAGCCTCGATTACCAACTGGGGCCGCGCACGGTGCCCGCCTACCAGGCCATTCATCTGCTGCAGATCGCCCGCGAGGCGCTCAGCAACATCCTTAAGCATGCCGCCGCCAGCGAGGTGAGCATTCAGGTCATCAACAAACGGGGCGAAGTGACCCTGAGCGTATGCGATAACGGACGCGGCCTGCCGGCCGAAACATCCCGCCCCGACCATTACGGCTTGATCATCATGCGCGATCGCGCCAAGAGCCTGCACGGCCGTTGCGACATTTTACCGCGCAGCGGCGGCGGCACCGAGGTGCGAGTCAGCTTCACGCCGGATAACCACGCCATCGACTAACGGAGACACCATGACGACAGAAACCGCCGCCACCATCTTACTGATCGACGACCACCCGATGCTGCGCAACGGCGTAAAACAGCTGATTGGCTTGGACGCTCGCCTGCAGGTCATCGCCGAAGCCAGCAACGGAGAACAAGGGGTCACGCTGGCGGAGCAGCACGATCCGGATCTGATCCTGCTCGACCTCAACATGCCCGGCATCAACGGGCTGGAAACGCTGGATCGTCTGCGCCAGACCGACCTGTCGGGGCGCGTTGTGGTGTTCAGCGTGTCCAACCATGAAGACGACGTCGTCAGCGCGCTCAAACGCGGTGCCGACGGTTATTTGTTGAAAGACATGGAGCCGGAGGATCTGCTGAAGGCGCTGCATCAGGCGGCGGCCGGGCAGATGGTGCTCAGCGAAACGTTGACGCCGATCCTCGCCGCCAGCCTGCGGGAAAACAGCCCCAGCGCCGATCGCGATATTCAGCAATTGACGCCGCGCGAACGGGATATTCTGAAGCTGATCGCCCAGGGGCTGCCGAACAAGCTGATCGCCCGCCGCCTGACCATCACCGAAAGCACCGTCAAGGTACACGTCAAACACCTGCTGAAAAAGATGAAGCTAAAATCCCGCGTCGAGGCCGCCGTGTGGGTGCTGCAGGGTAAAAACGGTTAGTCGCCGCCGTACAGCGGCCCGGTTTGCGCCGGGATCGGCGGCGGCGTCAGGGTTTTGATCGGCGGCAGGCCCGCGTCATCACCGGCGGTCGCCGTCAGCGGCGGCGCCACTTTCAGCTCTATCCAGTTGGACGTCACGCGCTGCTGTTTATCGTCCTCCAGCGTGACCGATAGCCGGTAGCTGTTGGCGGCGCCCGGCGCATCGTCCCACGGCGGCACGATCGCCGTCCAGCCCTGCGGATCGTTGGCGTTGTGCGGCGGCGTCAGGCTCAGCGCCTGCGTATCCCCCTGCCAACTGACGTGAGAAATCCCGTTCAATACCTTGATTTCCAGCACCAGCGGCACGGTTTCCCCCGCCTGCAGGCTCCACGGCGGCGTGGCGAGGAACACCTGCAGCGTTTTGCGCTGGCGGAACTCCAACACCGGCACGTTCTTGCGTTCGATAGGATCGTAGCGGCTGCCCCGCAGCGACTTGGCCTGCGCCACATACTCCGGCGAAATCTGCTTCACCAACGGCACCCCGAGCCGATAGCTCAGCGCCAGCTCGATCTGATCCTGGCTCTGCCCGCCCGCGCCAATCTTATGCAGCGCCTTCATCGTCACCAGCGGCACCGGGGTGTAATTGAGCCCCAGCTGCATCGCGCGCGGATCGTTTTGTTTTTTGCCGCTGCCGAACAGATCGACATTATCGCCGAGATACTGCTCATAGCTGAGCGAACCGCCGATCTGGCGATAAAACGGCAGATAGCCTTGCGTCGTAATGTCGTAACCGCGCGCCGGGCGGCTGAAAAACACGCCATCGCCAGGCTGTTGCGCCAGCGCCGACAGCGGGTAGTAATAGTTGGTGGAGAAACGCAGGTAGTCTCCCCAGGCCTCCGCGCCGACGCTGCCGCGATTGCGCTGCCGGGCGAAATCGCTGTCGAGCGCCGTGTTGTACCCCAGCAGCCAGTCACCGGCGATCCAGCGCTGCCCCAGCGCGAAATTACCGAGCGCCCCGGCGCTTTGCTGTAGCCAGCCGATCTGGCTGTAGGTCAGCAATCCGTCGACGTCGTACAGCGGGCTGAATAACTGCCCGTTGCTGCCGGTAAAGTCCCCCTCACCGGTCATCTTCAGCGATAATCGGGCGGTGCCCAGCGGCGACAACAGTTCCTGCGCCTGCTGTTGCAGCGCGCCGGTCGCCTGGCCCAGCAGATAATCCTCGGCGCGGCTGCGCATCTGCTGACGGGAAACGTTATTCAGATCTTTTTCGCCGAACTGCTTGGCCATCTCGGCCCACTGCTTCTCGCGCGCGGCGTCATCGGGCGCGCCGCCCAGTTCGGGCAAGTTCGCCGCCGGATCTGCGGCGGCCGGTGCGGAAGAGACAACGCTCTCCGGCGCCGGCGGGGATTCGGCACAGGCGGGCGCCGCGCCGGCCAGCCACACCAGCGCCCCGGCCAGCCACATCGTCCGCCGGCTGTGCCAGAGTCGTTTTTTAGTCTTGATGAGTACTGCCTGAATAACGTCTTTCATGACACCGTTGGCTTCCCTCCTTCCTGGAGCACGCCAACCCACTGCTTTGCTGTCGCCTTTCCCGCGGCAGTTCTGGAAACCCTACGCCCCGTCCAGGCCGGGGCGCCTCTCCCTTAAAGTCTAACGGCTTGACGAACAGAAACAATAGGATAAACCCCAATCACTCTCCAGTGACGCCGTCACTTACGCCCTTTACCGATCCATTCCGGCCGCCAGGTGAATTCACACCATTTCAGCACCGATTTTGCCGATAAAAAGTGCAACACCCCGCTGTTGCGCGCCTCCGCGCATGACATTGCCTCACTCTGCAATACGTGAAGTGGCGATGCGTACAACTGCGCATTCCTCACAGCCCACCGCATTTCACCCCGATGAAATACGCATTTTGCCGTTATTTTAAACATCTATTTCACGACTGACGGAGCCCCGATGTTTCTTTCCTTACTGTGGCCCGCGCTGTTTTTCACCGCGCTGCTGTCGGCAGGTGCGGTCGCCTTCACGCTCATCACCCGGTTGGAGCGAATGGCGGCCGGGCGCGCCAGCCCACCGAAATTGCGCCGCCGTAGCCTGCTGCTGACGGCCTTCGGTTTGGCGTTGACGGCGCTGCCCTTCGACCTGCCGGCAGCACACCGGCTGTGGTTACCGCCGGCCGCGGCGTTGCTGATCGCCCTGGCCTGGCTAGACTGGCGCCACCGGTGGCTGCCGGACCGGTTAACCCAGCCGCTGCTGTGGGGCGGGATGCTGTGCAATCTTGATGCTCGCTGGGCGACGCTGGGCGACGCGGTTATCGGCGCCGCCGCCGGCTACGGGGGGTTGTGGCTGCTCAATGCGCTTTATCGGCAGGTGCGGCGGCGTAACGGCATCGGCCAGGGTGATTTCAAACTGCTGGCGGCGCTGGGCGCCTGGCTCGGTTGGACGATGCTGCCGCTGCTGGTCTGTCTGGCGGCCATGTTCGGATTAGGCATGGCATTGACGCGCGGCCGCCGCAACCGCCGCGCCTGGCGAACGCGGCAACCTTTCGGCATCGCCTTGGCGGCCGCCGGCTGGCTGTTGCTCTTGATGGACGCCGGCCAGAACGCGCCGGCGTTATTCGGTTAGTTCTTCAGTGTCTCGATCAGCCGATTGAGCAATCCTGCCACTTCAGCAGTGCTGGCCGTTGTCGGATTGGCCAGTGGCTGGATCACTGCGAGCCTGGTGGTGGATAACACCTCATCGCTGCGGATTTCCAACGCATCGGCGGGTGGCGTGCTCAATGAAACGCCGTCCGGCCGCCAGTAGCTGCCGCGCGTAGTCTGCACCTGATAACTGCCAAAGCCGAAATCTTTCTCGACACGGTAATATATTTCGCAGCTTAACGGCCCGGTGCGCCGCAACATAAAGGCGCCTTTCGCGCTATAGCTGCCTTTATTGACGACAAAGGCGGTCGCCTGCGAAGACAGATCGAACGTGATATATAAATCGCACGCCAGCACCTTGGTGCTTACGCCCTGTTGAAGAGTAATGCGCGTTGTAGGTTGCCGATCCGGCGCGGTCAGGGTGCCTAAAAAAGTCCACGATTGCTGTTTCGAGATATTGCGCGGCAAATGGTTGCTGGTGGCGGAAGGGGCAATTCCCCGCTCGCCCAGACTGTACATCGCTTCGACCCCGCTTAAAAACGACGTAACGTCGACGGTGCTTTTGCCGGCCACCGGGACGCCGCCGTTGTATACGTTACTGAAGGTTACCTCGGTATTGTTGCTGCAGGCGGCGATCGCCGCCGGGAACGGCGTCTTCGAACCGCTGTAAAGAGTCAACTGACCGATGTCCCAACGAGATTCGTTGATGAATCGGCACAACACGCTCCCGCTCTCCACATTCTGCGCGTCCTGGATATTGATATTGCCTATCGTGCCCTGGGCAAAGTTGGTGGACAACACGCTGACATTGGCGGCGCGCTGCGTGTTGCGGTTCTCGCAACCCAACGAATTGATCGTGCCGTTAAAATCTTTGAACGAGTAGATATCGCCGATGCAGTCATCCGCAGCCAACGAGCCGATAGTAGAGTAAAACCCTGAAATTCTGAACGCAGTCCCCTTGGCACGAGCGGCGTAGAGGCCGTCTATAAAATTGGTGGTGCCGGACTTGTCCATCCACAGCACCCCATCACCCGGGCGATTGGCGTTTGCCTCCATCTGCACGTTCACCAGCCAGTTAATGAACATGTCGCCCGAGACAAACAGCGAATAACCGCCGACCTTGGTGTAGATGTCGCGAATATCAAACTTCGTCATATTGCGATCGCTGAACCACACGCCGTGAGTGTCGTCTACGCCGGTATCATCCCGCAACGTCAAGCCGTGCAGCGTCAGATTGGCGAAGCCTTTCACCACGATCACCGCTTTCTTCGTTTCGCCCTGTTCGTTGGTGTAACTGCTGTCCGCCGTCTTGACAATTTTGGTCGCCCGTCCCAATCCGACCACCCGCAACCCGATGCCGCCGTAGATGTCCGTTGTCGTCTGAATGAGTACGTGTCCGGCGACCGTATACACCCGCTTCCCAAGGGACAGCGTACCACCGGCTTGCAGCGCCGCCGCCGCCGCTTTGTTGATCGCCGGCCCCCAGTTGCTTCCGTCGCTGTCCTGATAAAACTGTTCCGGCGTAACAACCTCACCGGTGGCGAACAAGGTTGCTGCGCGCGATCCTGAAGCGTTTTCGTTATTGTCCATAATATCTCCTGACGTGATGTGTCCGCATCATTGCGGACGGCCGCGGTGAAAGGCGTAAACAACGCCGCCTTTCAGTGCCAATCTATCACCGTCATATGAGCGTGTTATGAAATTTCATTTTATTTCACCCTGACACAACATCTCGCGATCCGAGGTAGCAACAGCCAGCGATTTCACTCGCCGTTGGCCTTTGGTGCGACAGAAAGCTCGGCCAGGCCCGCTACTTGCTGACCCGATCCAGATACAGCATGCTGTTGGCGATATCCAACCGGGCACCTTCGACGTTGTCCCGCAATGCCACCAGCGTTTGCCCCTGCAGCGCCACCACATACGGCGAACTGGCCTGCAGTTCCCGTTGCAACGTGACGTAACGTGCGCTGCGCGCGGCGCTGTTCCCTTCCGCAGCCGCGGCGCGCGTTTCCGCGCTGATGGCGGGAATGTTCCACTGGGTGCGCCAGGCCAGGGTTTTCGGCCCACCGGGCACGTTATAGGCAAAGGCGCTGGCGTTGGTGTTCGGATCCAGGTAGTCGGCGCCCCAGTAGGTGAAGATCGCCTGAAAATCGCGGCCGCGCATCTTGCCCCACAGATCGCTTTCTACCACCGGATGGATATCCAACCGCAGCCCGGCCTGCGCAAAACTGGCCTGCAGCGCCTGCGCGATGTCGGTATACGGCGGTTGGTTGATGACGATAAGATCGATGCGCGTGCCTTCAGCGATGCCGGCATCGCGCAGGATCTGTTTGGCTTTGTCCACGTCGAGCTTAAACGGCCGATCGTCGAGTGCCCCGTCCAATCCCTGCGGCAAGAAGGCCTGATGCACGCGATATTGCCCTTTCAGCAGTTGCTCGGCGATGCTCTGATAATCGACCAGCCAGCGCGCCGCCTGCCATAACGCCGGATTGCCCAGCGCCGGATTGTCTTTGCTGCCGGTGTTGAAACCGAGGTAATAGATCCGGGGCGCATCGGCCTGCTCGATGCGCACGCCAGACGCGTTACGCAGTGAGTCGAACTGGTCAGCCCCCAGATCGTAGGCCACGTCGGCATCCCCTTTCAGCAACAGCAAACGGCGGGTACCGGCGTCGCTGACGTTCTTGAACAACACCGTTTTCAACCTTGCCGGCGACGGAGCGTAGTCATTACGGCCAAACAGCAGCGCTTCATGCGGCACATAGTTGTTCACCCGATACGGGCCGCCGCCGGCGGAATGGCTGCGCAGCCAGCCGTTACCGTAGTCCCCCTGCTGCGCGTGCTCGTTCAACAGCTTTTCATCCACGATCGAAGCCACATTCGCCGTCAGCAGCCGCAGCGCCAACTCGCTGCCGATGTTGGCGGGCCAACTGAGTTGCACCTGGTTATCTCCCACCTTCTTCAGCTGTTGCTCAACGTTATCCGGCGTCCAGCCAAACTCGCCGAGAATAAACGACGGCGCCTTGTTCAGCTTCACCGCGCGAACCAGCGAAAAAATCACATCTTCTGGCCGCAGCGGGTTGCCGGAAGCGAAACGCTGCTGCGGTTTCAGGGTAAAGGTCAGGCTGCGGCCATCGGCGCCCGCTTGCCAACTGCCTGCGGCGTCCGGCGCCAGCTTTTGCGGCGCGGCGCGATCCGGCGCCACCAGGCGCTGATAGAGGTTGACCAGATTGGCCGAACTGACGGTTTCAAAGCTCTCCGCCGGATCGAGGCTGATAATGCCCTCCAACGAACTGACCACTACCAAGGTATCCTGCGGGGTGGCAGCCTGCGCACCAAAAGCGGCCGCCAGCGCGCCATACAATAAGGTTGGAATTAACCGTTTCATCGATACACTCTCCACAATCACGCGGTTGCGCTGTTTTTCGAGTGTAGGGGGTAAGAATTAACAGAAGAACGACGATAAATTGCTTTATTTATTACCAAGATGGATATGCCCGCCGCGTTGGCGGGCACAGGTTTAAATGATGATGCGGCCGTGCGCCATTGCCACCGAACGATCGCACATATGGTCAATCACGTCCGCATCGTGGCTGACCAGCACCATGGTCAGCTCGCCCGCCTGCTTCAGCTCGTTGAGCAGATTGAGGATCTCCGCCTGCACCGACATGTCCAACGCCGAAGTCGGTTCATCCAGCAGCAACAACTTAGGCCGCAGCAACAATGCGCGCACGATCGCCACGCGCTGCCGCTGGCCGCCCGACAGCTGATGCGGGTAGCGATCCAGCAGGCGCGGATCCAACCCCACCTGGCGAAAGCCCGCGCTGATCTTGCGTTCGATATCGCTTTCCTGCAGCAGCTTGAGCGGCTCCGACAGCGTACGCAACAGCCGGTGCTTGGGGTGTAGCGAAGCATAGGGATCCTGAAACACCATCTGTACCTCACGCCGCAGCTCGCCGGTAAATGCCTGCCCCGGTTGCAGCCGCCGCCCCAGCAGCTCAAAACCGCCCTGCCAGCTGCCATTCAGCCCGGCCAGCACCCACAGCAACGAGGACTTGCCGCAGCCGGAAGGCCCCACCAGCCCGAAACACTCACCCGGTTCGATGTGCAGGTTAACCTCATGCACCACGGTGCGCAGCTCGTAGCCCTGGCGGTGACTGACGCTCAGGTTCTCCAGTGCGATTACGCTCATTTCAACGTCTCCAACAGCGCGCGGTCCAGCACCGGCAGCGGTTTGCCGCGCGTCTCGCGGCTCGGCCGGCACGCCCACAGCGTGCGAGTGTAAGGATGCGTGGCCTGCGCCAGCTCTGCTGCCGGCAGTTGATCCAACAGCTCGCCTTTGTACATCACCAGCACCCGCTCGCAGTGGTGCGCCACCTGCTGCAAATCGTGGCTGATCAGGATCAGCCCCATGTTGCGTTGCGCCACCAGATTGTCTATCAGTTGCAGCACCTGATCGCGCATCTGGTGATCCAGCGCCGAAGTCGGTTCATCGGCAATCAACAGCTGCGGATCGTTGATCAACGCAATGGCCAGCATCACCCGCTGCCCCATGCCGCCGGAGAGCTGATGCGGATAATGGCCGCACAGCGCCGCCGGATCGGGCAACCCCACCGCCGCCAGCATCTCCAATACCTTTTCACGCCGCTCGGCGCGGCTCAGCTTGGCATGCAGCACCAGCGGCTCCTCCACCTGACGGCCGATCGGCTGATTGGGATTCAGCGCATGTTTGGGATCTTGCATCACCATCGCCACCCGGTCGCCGCGCAGGCGGCTCCACTGGCGTTCGCTCAGGCGCGTCAAGTCTTCATCGCCCAGCGTCAGGCGCTGCGCCTGCAGCTGCAACGGCGGCGGCAATAGCCCCATCAGCGCACGCGCGGTCAACGACTTGCCGGAACCGGACTCGCCGACCAGCGCCAGCCGCTCCCGCCCCATGCTGAACGAGATATTCTTCACCAGCGCCGCCGGCTGCGGCCCCGGCACGCCGATCGCCAGCCGTTCGACGGTCAATAAAGTGTTATCAGTGCCCATGACGAGGATCCATTTTGTCGCGCAGGCCATCGCCCAGCAGGTTAAACGCCAGACTGGCGAACAGGATCGCCCCGCCTGGTGCGGCGGCGACCCACCATTGGTCGAAAATCACTTTACTGCCTTCGGCCACCATCGAACCCCATTCGGCGGTCGGCGGCGCGACGCCCATGCCGAGGAACCCCAGACCGGCGGCGGACAGGATGATGCCGCCCAGGCTCAGCGCCGCACGCACCACCGCGCTCGGCAGGCATAAAGGCAAAATGTGGCCGACCATCAGCCGCAACCCGTTGATACCCTGCATGCGCGCCGCCGCCAGGTAGTCACTGCGGCGCAGCGCCAGGGTTTCGGCCCGCGCCTGGCGGGCAAAGGCCGGCCAGCTGGTCAATGCCAGCGCCAGCGCGCCGTTCATCAGCCCCGGCCCCATCACCGCCACGAACGCCAGCGCGATCACCAGACTCGGCAGCGACAGGAAAATGTCGGTCAGACGCATCAAAATGCGCTCGACCCAGCCGCCGAGGTAACCGGCGCAAATGCCGACCAGCAGACCGATGGGAATGGTCAACACCAGAATCAGCGACACCAGGATCAGCGTCGGCCGCGCGCCGTAAATCACGCGGGAGAGCAAATCGCGGCCAAAGCCGTCGGTGCCCAGCCAATGTGCAGCCGAAGGCGGCAGTAACCGCAGCTCGATATGCTGCAGATTGGGATCGAAAGGCGCCAGCCACGGAGCCAGCAGCGCGGTGACAAGCAGGATCGCCACCAGCGCCGCGCCCAGCGTCAGCGTGGTCAACCGCCGACCGCGGCGGTCACCGACGGCTGGCTCGCTTTGCGGTTCGTGTTCAGAGAGATATTGGCTCATCGAGTTCGCGGATCCACTAAATAGGTCAAGGCGTCGGCCAGCGCATTCAACAGCACGAAACAGGTGCCGATCAGCAGCGTGGCACCGAGGATCGCCGGCGTGTCGGCAGCAAACAGCGCCGAGGTCAGGTAACGCCCGACGCCGGGCCAGGCGAACACCGTTTCGGTCAATACCGCGCCCTCCAGCAGGCTGGCGTAGGAGAGAGACAGTACGGTGATCAGCGTGCCAAGCACATTGGGAAACACATGGCGCAGCAGAATGCGCAGGCGGCCGGCGCCCTTGGAACGCGCCAGCGTCACGTATTCCTTGTTGCACTCTTCCAGCATCGCCGCCCGCAGCAGCCGGGTAATGCCCGCCATCGACAGCAGCGCCAACGCCACCACCGGCAGCCACAGGTGGCCGATGGCGTTGTAGAACATTTCACGATCGCCGGACAGCCAGCTGTCGATCAACACGAAACCGCTGCGCGGCTCCATGCTGTACAAGTAAATGTCGTCCAGCCGCCCCGGCCCCGCCGACCAATGCAGCGTGGCGTAGAACAGCAACAGCCCGAGCAGGCTCAGCCAGAAAATCGGCACCGAATAACCGATCAGCGACAGCAGACGCGCCGCGTTATCCAGCCAGCTGCCCGGTTTGAGCACCGCCAGAAACGCCAGCGTAATGCCGCCGAGGGCGCCGAGGATAATGGCGCAGGTGGCCAGCTCCACCGTCGCCGGGAAGGTACGCAACAGATCGCTCAACACCGGCTGCGCGGTAATACGCGAAATGCCCAAATCACCGTGCGCCAGGTGCACCAGGTAACGCCAAAATTGCACCGGCAGCGGCTGATCCAACCCCAGCTCGTGCCGCACCTGCGCATAGGTGGCTTCGCTGGCGTGATCGCCCGCCACCTGCAGCGCCGGATCGATCGGCGCCAGGTGCGACAGCATGAAGGTGAACAGCAGCAGGCCGAGCAACGTCAGCGCCAGAGACAGCGCGCCGCCGAGCAGCCGCCCGCCCCAGCGCCAATACCGCCGGGCCGCCCCGGCGCCGGCGGACAGGTCAGCGGCCATTACTTGCTGACCTTGCTGTAGAACACCATGTCAGGGTTGATGCCCTGCACATAGCCCTTGAGGTTGTCACGCACCGCAATCAGGCTGCGCGCCTGCAGGCCGATGACAAACGGCGAGCTTTGCTGCACCTGTTTTTGCAGTTGCTGGTAGTCTGCCACCCGTTTGGCGGTGTCGTTTTCCGCAGTGGCGGCCAGCGTCAGCTTGCTCAGCGCCGGGATCTGCCAGTTGGCGCGCCAGGCCAGCGTCTTGCTGCCGTCTTCCGGGTTGTAGGCGAAGGCGGCGGCGTTGGTGTTAGGGTCGAAGTAATCCGGCCCCCAGGAGGTCAGCGTCGCATCGTAGTTAAGCGCTTTCACCTTGGTGGAGACCTGCGAACTGATGCCCGGCACCAGTTCGACCTTCACGCCGCCCTGAGCAAAACTGGCCTGCAGCGCCTGAGCGATGTCCAGGTACGGCGGCTGGTTGTTGACGTCCAGACGGAAACTGACGTTGCTCAGCCCCGCCTTGGCCAGTATTTCTTTGGCTTTCTGCGGATTGAAGCTGTACGGCCTATCTTTGAGCGCGCCCAGATAACCGTCCGGCAGGAATGCCTGATGGCTCTGGAACTGCCCTTTCAGCAGATCGTCGGCGATGCCTTGATAATCGAACAGCCAGCGCGCCGCCTCCCAGAACGCCGGATTGCCGAGCGCCGGCGACGCCTTGGCGTTGAACTGCAGGAAATAAAGCGAAGCATAAGGAATAGCCAGCGGTTTGACGCCCGGCTTGCCCTTCAGAGCCGCCATCTGGTCTGCCCCCAGGTTGCGTGCGATATCGGCATCGCCCTGCTCGATCAGCAAACGGCGCGCCGCCGGATCGGGCACATTTTTGATCAGGATGGTTTTCAGCGTCGGCGCCCCTTCCGGCGAGCCCGGGTTGGCGTCCAGCACCACCACTTCGTGCGGCACATAGGTGCGGATTTTGTAAGGGCCACTGCCGGCGGAGTGGCTGTTCAACCATTGATGCCCCAGATCGTCGCCCTGCTGGTGCGCCAGCGCCTCTTTGGCGTCGACGATCGAGGATACCGGCGCCGACAGCAGGCTGAGCACGAAGGCCGGGCTGACGTTCTCACTCCAGCTGATTTTTACCGTGTGCTCGTCCACCTTGCTCAGGTGTTGCTCCACGTTCTTCGCGTTCCAGCCCAGCTGCGTCAGGATAAACGACGGTTCGAGATTGAGTTTAACCACCCGTGAAAGCGAGAAGATCACGTCTTCCGGCCGCAGCGGATTGCCGCTGGCGAACCTGGCGTCCGGGCGCAGGCTGAAAGTCAGGCTGCGGTCGTCGGCGCCGGCCTGCCAGCTGCTGGCCAGGGTTGGTTTAAGATCGATGGGATTGTGCGGATCTGACTGGATCAGACGTTGATACAGGCTGTTGAACGACTGCACCGTGGTTAACTCAAATCCCTGGGCCGGGTCAAAGCTGACCACGTCATCGATAGATTGCGCGATCACCAGCGTGTTGGCCGGCGTCGCCGCCTGTACGTTAACGCTGGCCGCCACGGCCAAAAACAGCAAAGAAGGAACGAGCGCTTTCATCTGAAACTCTCCAAGCGGATGGAATTTATAATAATTTTGCGAGTGTATGCGAGCACGATCGGCAGCTGAAGGTACTTAAATCACTATAGATATTCTTTTTATGTATATAGATGGGATTTTGATTATTAGGCAGGCGATGCAGAATGCGCGGCAGGAATTGCCTGCCGCTTATCGGTTAAATCTGATAGTCAATCACCGCATCCAGCTGCGACGAGAAGACCTTGTCTTTGATTTCGGTCAGCGACAACGTCGGGTTGCACAGCTGAATAAAGCGCCAGGCATAGTTGCGCTGCAGCTGGCTGCGTTTCAGGCCCAGCCAGACCGTATTGGGTTCAAACAAATGCTCGGCGTTGAGGCTGACCAACCCGCGATCGCGCTCTTTTTCATACGACATGTCCGCCAGCACGCCCACGCCCAACCCCAGCTCGACATAGGTTTTAATCACGTCGGAATCTTGCGCGCTGAGCGCGATGTCCGGCGTCAGGCCCGCTGATTTGAACGCCGCATCCAGCTTCGCGCGGCCGGTAATGCCCTGGCGGTAAGTGATCAACGGCAAGGTGCTGAGCATCTCCAGCGTCACCTGCGGCTGCCGCGTCAACTCGTGCCCTTCCGGCACCAGAATGGTGTGATGCCATCGGTAGTAGGGGAACGCCGCCAGCGACTCGTCGCTCATCAGCCGTTCGCTGGCAATGCCGATATCGGCTTCACCGGCGGCCAACATCGAAACGATCTCCTCCGGGCTGCCCTGATTGAGCACCACCCGCACCCGTGGATAAAGCGCGCGAAACTCTTTGATCACCCCCGGCAGGCTATAGCGCGCCTGGGTGTGCGTCGTCGCGATATGCAGCTGCCCCGAATCGTTGCTGCTGAAGACATCCGCCAGGCGACGGATGTTGTTCGCGTCGTTGAGAATCCGTTCCGCTACCACCAGCAGCTCTTTGCCGGGTTCGGTCATGCCCAACAGCCGTTTGCCGCGGCGAATGAATATTTCGATGCCCAGCTCTTCTTCCAGCTCGCGAATATGCCGGCTAACGCCGGACTGCGAAGTAAATAAGGTATTGGCGACCTCGGTCAGGTTGTAGTTGCAGCGCGCCGATTCTCGAATAATTTTTAATTGTTGAAAGTTCATTCCCGTCTCCCTGTTACTTGCAGTAGCGTCTGCCATATTGATACGGAGTCCTGCGGGGCTGAACAAATAAGAAATAACCTTTACTTATGCAATTTAATGCTAAGTGAATTATTTATCGTGGCTCTCGGGGGGTGAGGACGGGGGAAAATGATGAATGGCTTTAAAAATAATGAGATAAATAACCATACAAATAAAGAGCCTTAAGTCATCATGCAGAATAAAGTTATTAAATAGAGGTATTAGATATATGAAAAAGGGCTCAGCATGCTGAGCCCTTAAGTGTCTGCTGCCCTGCTAACGCCTCAGGCGGTAGCCTCAGCCCCGAAAGCGCCAGGGCGGTTCTGTTGCAACCACTGCTGTACATAGCGCACCAGATCGCCGATGCAATCATCCTGCATGCCGTGGTGTTTCAGCTCGTTATCCAGCGCAAACAGGTATTGCGCGTTGGTACCCAGCGGGCCGCTGGCGCTGGCGATCAATGGCGCGATCACCTGGTGGCTGGTGTCTGCTTCAAACAACGGGTGCTGCGCGTTCATCACGAACACCAGCGCCGTGACGGTCTCTCCGCCATCCAACTGCAGTTCACACCAGGTCGGCACGTAGCAGTCGGTCACCATTTCGCGCTTCCAAAGCAGCTCCAGCTCTTCACGCAGCTTACCTTCCGGCAGACGAAACGCCAATCCGGTGGTCTGACCGCCCTCTTTCAGCGCCAGCATGCGCCCCGGCTGATGCAGCGTGCCGCGCCCGGCGGTCAAACGCATGCAGAACGCCCGATGCCAGCCCTGCAGCATGGCGGGCCGCACTTCTTCAGATTCGAAAACCGGATTCCACATCAGCGAACCGTAACCGAATACCCATACCGGGCTGTGATCCGGCCGGCGCGATAACGTGCATTCCAACGAGGCTGCGCGCTGTTCAGGCGTCAGCAGCAGCGACTCCTCAATAGCGCCAAAGGCGGTTTTGCAATCCGCTTTTTGCAGAAAATCTCGCGTTAACACTGTTACAACCTCCCGGGAATACGATTTCTCGTCCTCCCTCGCCACTACTGAACCTTTGCAATTTTATTTTTTGGTGCGGAATTTTATTAATTCAATAACCGCGCCGATTAATAATGACCATATTCTTTTCCCGCCGCGCAATCAAGTTGCAAAGCGGCGTTAACGTGGAAAAGTATTTGTACTGAGCAGCAATAATATTAATTGCCGAGGTCAGCATAACGTCTGCGCGTTTTTTACCGGGGCATAAAAGCGTTACTTTTTATGCCAGCGTTCGTCGTCGCCCTTGCGATAGCTTTGCTTGACCGCCGCCCAGGCCACCTTATGCGCCGTCTCCTCCCGGCTGTCGTCACCGCGCCGATCGTCGGGATCCCGGTATTGTTGCCAGGCGCTGTTGAACGCTTCTTTATAGATCGCCTGCGCATGTTCCGGTAGCACATGCTTTACATTGTCCGGCAAGTCGCTCGTGTCTTGGTATGGCATCACGTCCTCCCGTGCGTATTGCGTGAACCTTAAGCCTAGCTCACACGCGGTTGCGCCTCAATGAGCAAACAATTCTCATTATCAAACGGCATGGTATACTCACCGCCAAACGAACTATAAGGAGATCCTCGTGACTACCGAAGCCCCTCGCTCACGCGCCCCCTACCTGATCGCCGTCAGCGCCGTACAGGACATTACGCCGCACCTGCGCCGCATCACCTTTACCGCGCCCGATCTGCGCTACTACCCGGCCAACGCCGCCGCCGCGCACATCAAGGTCTTTTTGCCGCTCGCCGGTCAAACGCAGCCGGATCTGCCGACGCTGACTGAAAACGGTCCGCGCTGGGCTGCGGATGCCGTGCGCCCGATCGTGCGCACCTATTCCATTCGCGCCGTGCGCCCGGAACAGGCGGAAGTTGACATCGAGTTTGCCATCCATGACCACCAGGGACCGGCGGTCGACTTTGCGCGTCAGGCGAAAGCCGGCGATAAAATCGGCATCAGCAATCCAGGCGGCCCCAAACCGATGCTGCCGGCCGCCGACTTCTACTGCCTGGCGGGCGATCCTTCCTCGCTGCCTGCGTTGGCCGCGCTGCTGGAAAACCTGCCGCCGCACGGCGCCGGGCGCGCTTTCATCCGCGTCGACAGCACTGCCGACGTGATTGACCTGGAAAAACCTGCCGGCGTTGAGGTGAATTGGATCGTCGGCGGCACGGAGAAAACCGACGAATTGATCGCTCGGTTCCGCGCGCAGTCCCTGCCGCAGGGGGAAGCGCACTTCTGGCTCGCCGGTGAAGATCACCTGGTGGTGGAGCTGCGCCGTTACCTGCGCCGCGAACGTCAATGCGATCGTAATCGTCTTTATGCCGTGCCTTACTGGCGTGAAGGACTAAATGAAGAGGGATACCACAATAAACGGCATGAAATCATGGATAATATTGACGACTAACGGTCGTATTTTCCTTGATTAACCACGCACTAAATAAGTAAACACGACTTTTCTCAAATCTAACGTTGTAAATTGACGTTATTGCGTAAAAGTAAGTAAATAAAACCGCACTCCGTGCGGTTTTTTTGTTACTCTGATCACATAAAGCAAGCAATTGCTTTCTCAGATAAAAACAACATCACACCGGCGCCGCGGGTGTATCCTAATATAAAATACCTACTGGAAACGCAGAGTTGCCGCATCACGGCGACCGGCGCTGACGGGCTACGCTGTTTGAGAAGGAGTGCCACCCTCATGAAGTCGCAACACGATCCTGGCCGATCCACCAAATCTCGCCACACCGAATACTCGCTGATCTTCCCCATCGCCGCGCTGGTGGTGTTGAATTTATGGGGCAGCACCGCTAACTTTCCGCTGATCGTCGGCATCAATATTCTCGCGCTGGTGGGGATCCTCAGCAGCGCCTTCAGCGTGGTGCGCCACGCCGACGTGCTCGCCCACCGACTGGGCGAGCCCTATGGCTCGCTGATCCTCAGCCTGTCGGTGGTGATCCTCGAAGTCAGCCTGATCTCGGCGTTGATGGCCACCGGCGACGCTGCGCCGGCGCTGATGCGCGACACGCTGTACTCCATCATCATGATCGTTTCCGCCGGCCTGGTCGGCTTCGCGCTGCTGCTCGGCGGGCGCAAGTTCGCCACCCAGTACGTCAACCTCGGCGGCATCAAACAGTACCTGATGGCGATTTTCCCGCTGGCGGTGATCGTGCTGGTGTTCCCGAGTGCGCTGCCGGGCGGCAACTTCAGCACCGGGCAAGCGCTGTTGGTGGCGCTGATTTCCGCCGCCATGTATGGCGTATTCCTGGTGATCCAGACCAAAACCCACCAGAGCCTGTTCGTGTACGAGCATGAAGACGACGATGGCGATCCGCACCACGGCAAGCCCTCTTCGCACAGCAGCGCCTGGCACGCCGCCTGGCTCATCGTGCACCTGATCGCGGTTATCGCCGTCACCAAGTTCAACGCCAATCCGCTCGAAGGCCTGCTGACCAAAATGAATGCACCGGCGCAGTTCACCGGTTTCCTGGTGGCGCTGCTTATCCTGTCGCCTGAAGGCCTGGGCGCGCTGCGCGCCGTGTTGAACAATCAGGTGCAACGCGCCATGAACCTGTTCTTCGGTTCGGTGCTGGCGACCATCTCCCTGACGGTGCCGGCGGTGACCATCATCGCTACCCTGACCGGGCAGACGCTGATCTTCGGCCTGCAAACGCCGCATATCGTGGTGATGTTGACGGTGTTGTTGCTGTGCCAGCTGTCGTTCTCGACCGGCCGCACCAACGTGCTGAACGGCACCGCCCACCTGGCGCTGTTCGCCGCCTACATGATGACTATCTTCGCCTGATCCAAAAGGGGCGCACTCTGTGCGCCCCTGCCTGCGTTATACCGAGAAGAATATCGCCGCGGCGATCCCCCCGAACAAAATCCACTTGATGATGTAATAGCCGGTGCGGTTCCAGGCCTTCAGCCGTTTCCCCACCCGGCGTATCGCATAGATGTATTTGAACATCTTGTTGACGCCGCCGGTGCGATCGCCCTCTTCATTCGGCGCGGTGGCGGCGCTCATCAGGTTGCGACCCAGCCAGTGATTCACCGCCTGCGCCCAGCGGTAGCGCATCGGCCGTTCGATATCGCAGAACAGGATCAGGCGATTCTGCCCGCTCTGGTTTTCCGCATAGTGCAGATAGGTTTCATCGAACATCACCCCTTCACCGTCACGCCAGCTGTAGCGCTCACCGTCCACCTCAATGAAGCAGCGGTCATCATTGGGGGTAATCAGCCCCAGGTGATAACGCAGCGAACCGGCGTAAGGATCGCGATGGCGCGGCAAACGGCTGCCGTCCGGCAGTTCGGCGAACATCGCCGCCTTGACCGAAGGCAGACTGCGCAGCAGTTCCGTGGTCTGCGGGCACAGGGTCATGGCGGAGGGATGGCTGTCCTCATACCATTTCAGATAAAAGCGTTTCCAACCGGTCTTGAAGAACGAGTTGAAACCGGCGTCGTTGAATTGATCGGACGCTTTGATCTGCTGGATCTCCATCAGCTTCTGTCCTTCGTCGCGGATGGTTTCCCAGTTCTCCCGCAGTACCGTCAGCTCAGGAAATTGCTCCGGCTTCAGGTACGGCGTGGTCGGCACACGGGAAAACAGATACATGAAGACGTTCAACGGTGCGGTAAAGGTGGAATGGTCAGACAGCTGCCGCCACACGTTGTAGCGCACCCGCCCGCGGTAATGCACATAGACGACGCATAAAATAAGCAAAAGCAGAATGATGTATTTCATGTTTGAATCGCAGCAAGGAACCCACACGCTATGCGCCGCGCGGCGCACACCCCAGAAAATGTCCTTTTGGCGGCGCACGCAAACTGCGCGCCAATCTGGAACCCATTAATCATTAACGCTAACTCAACGAAAATCTATACAAATAACCACAATAATTTACACAAAGGTTAAACGAAATGGTAAATAGGCGGCGATAAAAAAGGCCGCCGAAGCGGCCTTTCCATTAGCGGATAGGTTAACTGTAAGCGTTGAGCGTGCGCTGGCACAAAGCGGAGCGTACGCAGTCCTGTTTTTCAAAGCGGATGACGCCGATCATCTCGTCCTCTTCGAAGCGCTCCAGGGCATCGCTGAGACCGGATTTTACGCCGCGCGGCAGGTCGCACTGGGTCACGTCGCCGTTAACGATAACCGTCACGTTTTCCCCCAGGCGGGTCAGGAACATTTTCATCTGGCTGGCGGTCACGTTCTGGGCTTCATCCAGGATAACGACCGCATTTTCGAAGGTGCGTCCGCGCATATAAGCGAACGGCGCAATCTCTACCTTGCCGATTTCCGGGCGCAGGCAGTACTGCATAAAGGAAGAGCCCAAACGGCGCACCAGAATGTCATACACCGGGCGGAAATAAGGGGCGAACTTCTCGGCGATATCCCCCGGCAAGAAACCGAGGTCTTCATCCGCCTGCAAAACAGGACGGGTAACGATAATCCGATCCACCTCTTTATGGATCAGCGCCTCCGCCGCCTTGGCGGCGCTGATAAATGTTTTGCCGCAGCCGGCTTCGCCGGTGGCGAAGATCAGCTGCTTATTCTCTATGGCTGATAAGTAATGACCCTGAGCTTCGGTTCTAGCCTCGATGGGTGAGCTATCGCGCTTGTCTCGCGCCATGCCGATAGACTCGACTCCCCCCATTTGCACCAGCGAGGTCACAGACTCTTCTTCCAGCTGGCGATGACTACGAGCGTCACGACGAATAACGCGTTTCGCTTCACGACGTGCTTTGATCACTGCTTTCTGTCTACCCATAGTGGCACCTTACAGTTTGTTTCACCTACCGCAACGGCCAGGCCGCGCGATTATGTTTCACACACGTATTAGGTTTTGGCCTCCTCCGAGCCAATAAGAGCCAAGGGACAAAGTGAATCGACGGCAACGCTTAAGCGCCGTGTCTTCACGGGACAACGCGGACTGCATCAATAAACGTGGAGTAAAAAGTGATGAGATTCGGTAGCGATAAGGGTGCGGAGTTGCCGGTAAAAGAGAGTCGGAGAGAGAACCCTCGTTACAACGAGAAATCAGGGGAGATGTGTTATTTTTTCTTTCCAGCCCAACCAAGGACTTTACCATTAGCGATCCCCGCAGTGATATTTACAGCTTCAAGCTGTGCACCGTGTGAAAACTACCGCCAGATGATTACAGTATAATGACATTCAATCCTGTCGCGTTACTAAAATGTAAAAAAATTTTATATGTTTTGTTTTTAGTTATCGCTAAAACACTATATCACGCCCAAGACATCATTCCATATAAAATTATAATCAATAAATATCAATGAATTACAATTAAAATCCGCGAATGACACTTTGGTTCCAGATTAAATTTTGCGCAATCAAAAGCAGCAGAGATGGGTGTTTTTTTATCTGCTGGCAAAGCATTGAATTGCGTTTCATCGTTAACTGCCCCCCTGCAGCGGGTAAGACAAACGTAAAACGAGGCGGAAGATCCCGCCTCGTTATTCCGGTTTCAGGCCTTGAGCAGGCCGCTGGCCAGATAATCGCTGCCCTCTTTCACGCCCGGCAATACGAAGAAATACCCGCCGCCAATCGGCTTGATGTATTCCTCCAGCGCTTCGCCGTTCAGCCTTTTTTGCACCGTCAGGAAGCCTTTCTCCAGATCGGCCTGATAGCAGACGAACAGCAGCCCCATTTCCAGCTGGCCGGCATTGGAAACGCCAAGGGAATAGCTGTAGCCGCGCCGCAGCATCAGGTTGCTTTGGCTTTCCGGCGTGCGAGGATTAGCCAGCCGGATGTGCGCATCCATCGGGATCACCTTGCCGTCGGGATCGTTCGCGTAGTCCGGCTCGTCATGTTCACGCTTCATGCCCAGCGGCGCCCCGCTGTGCTTCTCGCGGCCGAAGATGGTTTCCTGCTCCTGCAGCGGCGTGCGATCCCAAAACTCGACGCGAAAACGAATAATGCGCGCCGCCTGATAGCTGCCGCCCGCCGTCCACGCCGGCTCACCGACGTTGTCGCCGACCCACACCACCTTATCCATCAGCGGTTTGTCGTCGGTTTTCGGGTTCGCAGTGCCGTCTTTGAAACCCAACAGGTTGATCGGCGTCTCTTTGCCTTTGCTGCGCGCCGCGTGCGCGGAGATGAACCCCTCCCGCTTCCAGCGCACGCTGAGCAGATCCGGCGAATGCTTAATGATGTCGCGCAGCGCGTGAATCACCGTTTCGTTGGTGTTGGCGCAGATCTGCAACAGCAGGTCGCCGTGACAAAGCGCGGCGTCCAACGCATCGTTGGGGAAGCGGGTCATTTTCTGCAACCGCAGCGGCTTTTGCGCCTGCAGACCAAAGCGTTCATCGAACAGCGATGCGCCGACCGAGACGGTGATGGTCAGGTTGTCCGGGTAAATCTCCGGCCCCATGATGCCGGAATCGAGCGGCGGCAGCTTGGCGTCCACCTCCGGCGCCTTACCGCCGTGGGTCAGGAAGGCGATGCGATCGGTCAGCAGCCGGAACAGGCGCTCCAGCCCCGCTTTGTCGGTCGCCAACACATCGAACGCCACCAGCATCATCGCCGCCTGTTGCGGCGTCAGCACGCCGGCCTGATGGCGGCCATAAAACGGCTGTTTCTGCCAGCGCTCATCCTGCGGCGTCGCCAACGGCTCCGCCGCGTTACCCGCCGCCTGCGCCAGGCGGCTGCCGCCCAGCGCCAGCGCGCCCAGCCCCAGCCCTTGCAGCAAACGGCGGCGCGAAGGCGATGCCGCCCCCTGCGATTGCGGATGCGGCCCGTTATTCGGGCCTGCCTTGTTGCTCATAACCGTATGCCTCAGTCCAGACCCAATACGCCGCGCAGCTGAGAAAGATCTTCCGCCAGCGTGGTGATCGGCCCTTTCAACGCATTGCGATCGGCATCGGTCAGCTTCTCATAGGACTCATAACCCTCTTTGGTTTGGTACTTCGCCAAAATGGTGTCCACGGTTTTGAAGTTGGCGTCGATTTTGTCCAGCAGCGGCTTATTGGCCTTAACCAGCAGCGGGCGCAGCAGATTGACTATCTTTTGCGCGCCGTCGACGTTGGCCTGGAAGTCCCACAAATCGGTGCGGCTGTAACGGTCTTCTTCACCGCTGATCTTGCTGGCCGCCACCTCTTCGATCAGTCCGGCTGCGCCGCCCACCACCTTGCTCGGCGGGAAGGTCAGTTCACTCACGCGTTTTTGCAGCTCAACGGTGTCGCGATACAGACGATCGGCATATTGGCCCATGTCTTTGGTGGAGTTGTCGGCAAACAGCGCCTTCTCCAGACGGTGGAAGCCGGTGAAGTTCGGGTCCGCCGCTTTCTTCTCGTAGTCGTCTTCACGGGCGTCGATGCTGCCGTCCAGATCGGAGAACAGCTCGGCGATCGGCTCAATGCGCTCATAGTGCTGGCGGGTCGGCGCATACAGCTTGCGCGCCTGCTCCACGTTGCCGGCCTTCACCGCGTCGGTAAACAGCTTGGTCTGTTTCACCAACCCATCGACTTCTTTGGTGACGTAAACCTTGTATTCGGCGATCGGGCCGACCAGGTCCAGCGCGTTCGGCTTGCCGTCGGTGGCGCCGTTGGCCGCTGCGGTGACAGTCAGTTTGCCTTTCGGATTGCTCAGCAGCCCGCAGGTCATGTCATATTCGCCCGCTTCCAGCGTGGCGGTCATTTTCTGGGTAAAGCCCGGGGCGATGTTCTCGCGCTCTTCCACCACCATCACCCCTTTCAGGATTTCCCATTCGACGTTTTTCTGGCTGGTGTTGTGCACCACAAACTGCGTCTTGCCGGCCGGGACCGTCAGTTGCATCGGTTCGCACTGCTTGTCGTTAACCGTAACCTTGACCTGCGGCACGTCCGCCGCCAAGGCGTCGATGCTCAGCGCAAACGCCGGGATAGCCAGTAATGCTGCGTGCAACGCCTTGCGGCGAAATAACGGAGTAGACATACGAGATTCCCTATTAAACATTAATGATTGATTTTACGTTGCGCCGGGGCCGCTGCCGGCTCCGCGCGCTGCGGCAGGAAAAAGAAAATCAGCGCCGGGATCAGATACAGGAAGTAGACCGCCACTTCGCTGACCGTCGGCGCTTCCTGGTAACCGAGAATGCCTTCCAGCAGGGTGCCGAACAGCGAATGGGTCGACAGGGTGTTGCTGAAATCGAAGGCGATGTCCTGGAAGTGGTTCCACAGGCCGGCTTCGTGGAAGGCGCGGATCGCCCCGGCGGCCAGGCCGGCGGCGACGAACAAAATGAACAGACTGGTCCATTTGAAGAATTTGGCCAGGTGCAGCTTCACCCCGCCCCAGTAAATCATCATGCCCAGCACGATGGCGGCCACCAGGCCGAGCACCGCGCCGATCGGCGCCGCGGCGCCCACGTCTTGCTGGAACGCCGCCAGCAGGAAGAACACCGACTCCAGCCCTTCGCGCGCCACGGCGAAGAACACCATCGCCACCAGCGCCCACCCCTGCCCTTTACCGGCGCTGAGCGCCTGATCGATAGCCCCTTCCAGATGCACCTTGACCGATTTGGACACCTTACGCATCCAGAACACCATATAGGTGAGGATCAGCACCGCCACCGCCGCCACGATGCCTTCGAACAGCTCTTGCTGTTTCTGCGGGAACTCGCCGGTGGTCTCATTGATGAAGATGCCGAGCGCCAGACACAGCGCCGCGGCGACAATCACGCCGATCCACACCGCGCCCAGCCATTGGCTGCGCTGCGTGCGCTTCAGGTAGCTGGCGATCAGGCTGACGATCAGCGCGGCCTCCAGCCCCTCACGGAACATGATAAGAAAGGGAACGAACATAACTAATCACCCCTGAAAAGACCGCGGCGGCAGAGAAAACCGGCTCGAAATGAGCCGCGGCGAGTATGTAAAGAAACGTAAAATACAACGAGAGTGATTATCATTCTGGCAAAAAGAAATACAAGAGGCACAAGCGTGATTTTTTCTAATCAAATGTCGCCAGGTGTTACAGCCGAATGACGGGCAAACAGGCAAAAAGAAGGGGCGCTCTGCGCGCCCCTTGCCGACTGACATCAAACGGCGTTATACCGTTTTGTATTCGGCTTCCGCCTGATCGAAACGTTCGGTCATGGTTGAGGATGGCTGGCGGCCCATCAGGCTCACCACCACGATGGCCAGACAGCCCAGGATGAAGCCAGGGATGATTTCGTACAGGCCCAGCCATTCGTACTGTTTCCAGACGATCACCGTCACCGCACCGACCAGCATGCCGGCCAGCGCGCCGTTGCGGGTCATGCGCGACCACATTACCGAGATCAGCACAACCGGGCCGAAGGCGGCACCGAAACCGGCCCAGGCATAACTCACCAGGCCCAGCACGCGGTTCTCCGGGTTGGCCGCCAAGGCGATGGCGATCAACGCCACTACCAGCACCATCACGCGGCCGACCCACACCAGCTCACGCTGGCTGGCGCCCTTGCGCAGGAACGCCTTGTACAGGTCTTCGGTGATCGCGCTGGAGCATACCAGCAGCTGGCAGCTCAGGGTGCTCATGACCGCCGCCAAAATCGCCGACAGCAGCACGCCCGCCACCCATGGGTTGAACAGCAACATCGCCAGTTCGATAAACACGCGTTCGCCGTTCTGCGACACGTTACCGGCCTGATCCGGGTTATTGGCGAAGTAAGCGATACCGAAGAAACCGACGGCGATGGTCCCGGCCAGGCACAGGATCATCCAGGTCATGCTGATGCGGCGCGCACTGCGGATGGTGCGGTGAGAATCCGCTGCCATGAAACGCGCCAGGATGTGCGGCTGGCCGAAGTAGCCCAGGCCCCAACCCAGCAGCGACAGGATGGCGACGAAGTTCAGCCCCTTCAGCATGTCGAGGTTGGCCGGGTTCTTCGCCTGGATCACCAGCATCGAGGTATCGATGCCGCCGACGGCGAAGATCACGATCACCGGCGTCAGGATCAGCGCGAAAATCATCAGGCTGGCCTGTACGGTGTCGGTCCAGCTCACCGCCAGGAAACCGCCGATAAAGGTATACAGGATGGTCGCCGCGGCGCCGGCCCACAGGGCGGTTTCGTAGCTCATGCCGAAGGTGCTTTCGAACAGGCGCGCGCCGGCCACGATGCCGGAGGCGCAGTAAATGGTGAAGAACACCAGAATGACGATGGCCGAGATCACCCGCAGCAGCTTGCTGTTGTCTTCAAAACGGCTGGTGAAATAGTCCGGCAGCGTCAGGGCGTTGTTGTTGGCTTCGGTATGCACGCGCAGCCTTCCTGCCACCAGCTTCCAGTTCAGGTAAGCGCCGATGGTCAGGCCGATGGCGATCCAGCTTTCGGAGATGCCGGAGAGGAAGATGGCGCCCGGCAGGCCCATCAGCAGCCAGCCGCTCATGTCGGAAGCCCCGGCGGACAGCGCGGTCACCACGCTGCCCAAACTGCGGCCGCCGAGAATATAGTCATCAAAGTTGTTGGTTGCCCGGTAGGCAAGCAGGCCGATCAGCACCATCCCGAAAATGTACACCAGGAAGGTCACCAGCATAGGTGTGCTCATTGTCATTTAATTCTCCACTTTCATTATTATTCGCGTTTCGCTCCGGCCAAGCCGGCGCCGGTAAACCCACGCGCAATGCATTTCACTGGCCGCCGCGCCGGAACGTGACGCAGCCTGCGAGCGAGTGCAGGTAAAATAGTTTCTGCCCGTAATTGTTGACCGTCGGTTATCCTAGATGAGCCTTTCATCAACCAACAAGATATTTAACAACAAAGTTACACAAAGTTTACCCTGCGTCACATTTACCGGGCTCAAAGGTTGCACTCACGACAAGCAAAATGAGTTGCACCTTGCCATTACCCTTATATACCGCAGGGTAAAGCGCCTGCGACGTAATAAACCCCGCCGCATTCGCTCAATAACGCAACATTCATGCCAACTGCCCGTGTTAAAAAATCGATGAAACTCACACTTCGCTCATCAGCCTGATTTAACAAGGTTGCACAAAGTTGCAACATGCAGGATATTGTCTGCATTCTTAACCCACACATCTCACGAACCTATCCCAACAGGCTTTCCGGCCTGCTGTTTGTCTAGCCTGATGGGATAGGTTCTAAACACAGGAGTTGGACAGGCATGGGCACTACCACAATGGGCGTGAAACTCGACGAGGCAACACGCGACCGGATCAAGAGCGCCGCGCAGCGCATCGATCGCACGCCGCACTGGCTCATCAAGCAGGCCATCTTTAATTACCTCGAGCGTCTCGAGAGCGGTACCGATATCCCTGAAATTCCAGCGCTGGCCGCAGCGGGCCAGCCTGAAGCGGACGACATTATGCCGCAAGCGCAGGAAGAGTCACACCAGCCATTCCTCGATTTCGCCGAACAAATTCTGCCGCAGTCGGTGACCCGCGCCGCCATCACCGCCGCCTATCGCCGCCCGGAGACCGAAGCGGTGCCGATGTTGCTCGAACAGGCGCGATTACCCGCCGATCTTGCACAGGCTACTCATAAAATGGCCTATGGCATCGCCGAGAAATTGCGTAACCAAAAAAGTGCAAACGGCCGCGCCGGCATGGTGCAAGGCCTGCTGCAAGAGTTCTCCCTCTCCTCGCAGGAAGGTGTGGCGCTGATGTGCCTGGCGGAAGCGCTGCTGCGCATTCCGGACAAACCGACCCGCGACGCCCTGATCCGCGACAAGATCAGCAACGGCAACTGGCATTCGCACCTGGGGCGCAGCCCGTCGCTGTTCGTCAACGCCGCGACCTGGGGCCTGCTGTTTACCGGCAAGCTGGTGTCCACGCATAACGAAGCCAATCTGTCCCGATCGCTGAACCGCATTATCAGCAAGAGCGGCGAACCGCTGATCCGCAAAGGCGTGGACATGGCGATGCGCCTGATGGGCGAACAGTTCGTGACCGGCGAAACCATCGCCGAAGCGCTGGCCAACGCGCGCAAGCTGGAAGAAAAAGGCTTCCGCTACTCCTACGACATGCTGGGCGAAGCCGCCCTGACCGAAGCCGACGCCCAGGCCTACCTGGTTTCCTACCAGCAGGCGATCCACGCCATCGGCAAAGCCTCCAACGGCCGCGGCATCTATGAAGGCCCCGGCATCTCCATCAAGCTGTCCGCCCTGCACCCGCGCTACAGCCGCGCGCAGTACGAACGCGTCATGGAAGAGCTTTACCCGCGCCTGCTGTCGCTGACCCTGCAGGCACGTCAGTACGATATCGGCATCAATATCGACGCCGAAGAGGCCGATCGCCTGGAGATCTCGCTCGATCTGCTGGAGAAACTGTGCTTCGAGCCGCAGTTGGCCGGCTGGAACGGCATCGGCTTCGTGATCCAGGCCTATCAGAAACGCTGTCCGTTCGCCATTGACACGGTGATCGACATGGCGCAACGCAGCCGCCGCCGCCTGATGATCCGTCTGGTGAAAGGCGCCTACTGGGACAGCGAAATCAAACGCGCCCAGATGGACGGCCTGGAAGGCTACCCAGTCTACACCCGCAAGGTGTACACCGACGTTTCCTACCTGGCCTGCGCCCGCAAGCTGCTGTCGGTGCCGAACCTGATCTATCCGCAGTTCGCGACCCACAACGCCCATACGCTGAGCGCCATCTATCACCTGGCCGGCAACAACTACTACCCTGGCCAGTATGAATTCCAGTGCCTGCACGGCATGGGTGAGCCGCTGTACGAGCAGGTGGTGGGTAAAGTGGCCGACGGCAAACTGAACCGCCCTTGCCGCATCTACGCGCCGGTCGGCACCCATGAAACGCTGCTGGCTTACCTGGTGCGTCGCCTGTTGGAAAACGGCGCCAACACCTCGTTCGTCAACCGCATCGCCGACGCCACCCTGCCGCTCGACGAGCTGGTGGCCGATCCGGTCAGCGCCGTGGAAGCGCTGGCGGCCAGCGAAGGTCAAATTGGCCTGCCGCATCCGCGCATCCCGCTGCCGCGCGAGCTGTACGGCGAGAAACGCGTTAACTCCAGCGGTCTGGATCTGTCCAACGAACAGCGTCTGGCCTCGCTCTCCAGCGCCCTGCTCACCAGCGCCAGCCATCCGTGGCGCGCGGAACCGATCATCGACGCCGAATTGGATCAGGGCGTGGAGCAGCCGGTGATCAACCCGGCCGAGCCGGGCGATGTGGTCGGCTACGTGCGTGAAGCCACCGAAGGCGAAGTCAGCCGCGCGCTCGACGCCGCCGCGGCCGCCGGCCCAATCTGGTTCGCTACGCCGCCGACGGAACGCGCCGCGATCCTCGAACGCGCCGCCGAACTGATGGAAAGCCAGCTGCAAAGCCTGCTGGGCATTCTGGTGCGCGAAGCGGGTAAAACCTTCAACAACGCCATCGCCGAAGTGCGTGAAGCGGTCGACTTCCTGCACTACTACGCCGGCCAGGTGCGCGACGACTTCGCCAACGACAGCCACCGCCCGCTGGGCCCGGTGGTTTGCATCAGCCCGTGGAACTTCCCGCTGGCGATCTTCACCGGCCAAATCGCCGCCGCGCTGGCGGCGGGCAACAGCGTGCTGGCCAAACCGGCCGAGCAAACGCCGCTGGTGGCCGCGCAGGCGGTGCGCATCCTGCTGGAAGCCGGCATTCCGCAAGGCGTGCTGCAGCTGCTGCCGGGCCAGGGTGAAACCGTCGGCTCGACGCTGGTCAACGACGCCCGCGTCCGCGGCGTGATGTTCACCGGCTCCACTGACGTCGCCGGCATTCTGCAGCGCAGCATCGCCGGTCGTCTGGATCCGCAAGGCCGGCCGACGCCGCTGATCGCCGAAACCGGCGGCCTGAACGCCATGATCGTCGACTCTTCCGCCCTGACCGAACAGGTGGTGACCGACGTGGTGGCCTCCGCCTTCGACAGCGCCGGGCAGCGTTGCTCCGCGCTGCGTATCCTGTGCATTCAGGAAGACGTGGCCGAGCACACGCTGCAAATGCTGCGCGGCGCGATGGCCGAATGCCGCATGGGCAACCCGGAGCGCCTGTCCACCGACGTGGGCCCGGTGATCGACGCCGAAGCCAAAACCGGCATCGAACGCCACATCCAGGCGATGCGCGCCAAAGGCCGCAAGGTGTACCAGGCCGCCAAAGGCAGCGCGCAGGATGAAAAAGAGTGGGCGCGCGGCACCTTCATCAAGCCGACGCTGATCGAACTCGACAGCTTCGACGAGCTGCAAAAAGAGATCTTCGGCCCGGTGCTGCACGTGGTGCGCTTCCAGCGCAACAATCTGGACGCGCTGGTCGATCAGATCAACGCCGCCGGTTATGGCCTGACGCTGGGCATTCACACCCGTATCGATGAAACCATCGCCCGGGTGACCGAACGCGCCAAGGTCGGCAACCTGTACGTCAACCGCAACATGGTCGGCGCAGTGGTCGGCGTACAGCCGTTCGGCGGCGAAGGCCTGTCGGGTACCGGCCCGAAAGCCGGCGGCCCGCTGTACCTGTACCGTCTGCTGGCCAACCGTCCGGACGACGCGCTGCAACGTACGCTGCACCGCCAGGACGAAGAGCGCCCGATGGAAGCCACCGCGCGGCCTCAGCTGCTGGGCGCACTGCAATCGCTGGAGAAATGGGCGGTCACCAGCCAACACGGCGAACTGGCGGCATTGGCGCAACGTTATGCGGAACTGGGCCAGGGCGGCACCGTACGTCCGCTGCCGGGCCCGACCGGCGAGCGCAATACCTATGCCCTGCTGCCGCGTGAACGCGTGCTGTGCCTGGCGGATAACGAAACCGACGCGCTGATCCAGCTGGCCGCCGTGCTGGCGGTTGGCAGCTGCGCGCTGTGGCCGGAAGCGGAACTGCAGCGCAATCTGTTCCGCCGCTTGCCGAACGATGTGCAGGCTCGCATCGCCTTTAGCAAAGACTGGCAGCAGGACAAGGTCGAGTTCGACGCCGCCATCTACCACGGCGATGCAGACCAGCTGCGCACCCTGTGCGAGCAGATCGCCCAGCGCGGCGGCGCCATCGTCTCGGTGCAGGGCTTCGCCCACGGTGAAACCAACATCCTGTTGGAACGCCTGCTGATCGAACGTTCCCTGAGCGTCAACACCGCCGCCGCCGGCGGTAACGCCAGCCTGATGACCATCGGTTAACGCATCCTCAAGGCGGCAATACATTGCCGCCTGATTTGCTAACCGCTACGCAAACCCTGCACTTGTGCAGGGTTTTTTATTGTCCGCAGCCCGGTCAGCCGTTAGCGTATTAATCTTCTTGCCTGAGAGTGTGTATGGTGTGTAGATTAAGGACAATAACATCGTGAAGAGTTCAGAACTGATTGCGCTGCTGGAAAGCCACGGTTGGGTATTGCGGCGGGTAAAAGGCAGCCACCATCAATTCAAACATCCCGATTTTGCGCTGATCATCACCGTGCCGCATCCAAAGAAAGATCTCAAGCTGGGCACGCTGCGGCAGATACTTAAAGACGCGGGGTTAAGTGCGCTTCACATCGCCACGCGTTAACAGGAGAGACCATGTTTTATCCCGCTTATATCCATACAGAATCAAACGGCAGCGCCAGCGGTTTCTTTCCCGACGTCCCTGGCTGCTACTTCGCCGGCACCAGCCTGGACGACGCTTTTGCCGATGCCCAAAGCGCACTGGATGCGCACTTTGAGTTGTTGAGCGAAGACAATCAACCGCTACCGCGCCCGCATGCCGTCGCAGCCCATCTTGCCAAAGATGCGGGATCCTTCGAGGGAGGACAATGGCTATTGGTCGCTATCAATATGGATAAATTTGACGGCCGAGCCGAACGGATTAACATCACGTTGCCCCATCGCCTGTTAAGTCGCATTGACTCTCTGGTTCGGCAACATCCGGGATACGGCAGCCGCAGCGGATTTCTCGCTGCCGCCGCGCGCAATGAATTGTTGAAAGCGGAGTGAATGCAGTCGGGGGAAACGCCCCCGACGCCTTATTGATTCCGGAACTTGTCGAGGAATTGCTGGGTGCGCTGATGCTGCGGATTGGCGAACAGCGCTTTGGCCGGGCCCTGTTCGACGATGCGGCCGTGATCCATAAAGATAACCCGATCGGCCACGTCGCGGGCGAAGCTCATTTCATGGGTGACGATCACCATGGTGCGTTTCTCTTCCGCCAGTGAACGCATGGTATTGAGCACTTCTCCCACCAGCTCGGGATCGAGCGCCGACGTCGGCTCATCGAACAAAATCACCTCCGGCTGCATCGCCAGCGCGCGCGCGATCGCCACCCGCTGCTGCTGCCCGCCGGACAGCCGACGCGGATAAGCCGCCTCTTTGCCGCTCAGCCCCACCTTGGCCAGCAACGCGCGAGCGCGCTGTTCGGCGCTGGCTTTCGCCTCACCTTTAACGATAACCGGCCCTTCAATGATGTTTTCGAGCACCGAACGGTGCGGAAACAGGTTGAAGTTCTGGAACACAAAACCGACCTGCTGGCGCAGCGCGCGCACCTGATTTTTCTGTTTGCTCAACGGCTTGCTGCCATCGATCAGGATATCGCCGACGCGAATGGTGCCGGAATCCGGCTCCTCCAGTAGGTTGATGCAGCGCAACAAGGTGGTTTTCCCTGAGCCGCTCGGGCCGATGATCGCCACCACTTCACCGGCGTCCACCGCCAGATCGATCCCATGCAGCACCGTCTGACCTTTGAACTGCTTGGTCAATTGCTTAACTTCAATGGCACTCATGCGTTACTCCTGATCCTGGCGATTAACGTGGGCTTCCAGACGGTTTTGCAGTGCGGAAAGCAGGGTCGCCATCACCCAGTAAATCAGCGATGCCGCCAGGTACATGGTGAACACTTCCAGCGTGCGCGAGGTGATGAGCTGCGCCTGGCGGAACAGTTCCGGCACCTGAATGGTAGCGGCCAGCGAGGTGTCCTTCACCAGGCCGATAAAACTGTTGCCCAGCGGCGGCAAGGCGGTGCGCGCCGCCTGCGGCAGGATCACCCGGCGCAGGGTTTGCCAACGGGTCATGCCGATACTGGCGGCGGCTTCCCACTGCCCTTTGTCGATCGACGAAATCGCCGCGCGCAGCGTTTCTGAGGTGTAGGCGGCGGTATTGAGCGACAGGCCAATCAGCGCCGCCGGGAAAGGATCGAATTCGATACCGAACTGCGGCAGACCGTAATAGATCATAAACAGCTGGGCGATCAGCGGCGTGCCGCGGAACAGCGATACGTAAATGCGCGACAGCCATGACAGCGGCCAAAGCGGCGAAAGGCGCATCAGCGCCAGCAGAAAACCCAGCAACAGGCCGAACGCCATACCGCCCAGGCTAAGCTGCAGCGTCAGTATGGCGCCCTTCAATAAAAATGGCGCTGAATCCAGCGCCAGTTGAATACTTTCGTGCATTATTTAGTTACGTCCGCGCCAAACCATTTCTCGGAGATCTTCGCCAGCGTGCCGTCTTTTTGCATCTCGGCGATCGCCTGGTCAATCGCGGCCAGCAGCTCTGGGTTATTCTTGCGCAGCGCCACGCCGGACTCCTGGCGGGAGAATGCCGGGCCGGCCACCGCCAGCGTATCGCCGGTTTTCTTCACCAGATCCAGCGCCGCCAGGCGGTCCACCAGAATGGCGTTGATGCGGCCGACGCGCAGATCCTGATACTTGGTCGGATCATCGTCGTAAGTGCGCACGTCCACGCCCTGCACATTCTCGCGCAGCCATTGCTCATAGTTGGTGCCCAGGCCAACGCCGACCTTTTTGCCCTTCAGGTCATCCGGCTTGGTAATGGTGCCTTCGTTGCCCTTTTTCACCAGCGCCTGAATGCCGGAAACGGTGTAAGGGGTGGAGAAATCATATTTCTTCTTGCGCTCATCGGAGAGCGTCACCTGATTGATGACCACGTCGATGCGCTTCGAATCCAGCGAAGCCAGCATACCGTCCCATTTGGTCGGGTTCAGCTTGGCTTTCACGCCCAGATGTTGCGCCAGCGCGTTGGCGAAATCCACTTCGAAACCGGTCAATTTGCCGTCTTCCCCCTGGAAACTGAACGGCGGATAAGTACCTTCCAGCCCGACGATCAGCGTGCCGCGCTGTTTCACCTGCTGCAGCAGGTTATCGGCGGCGTAGGTTTGCGTCGTCACACCGGCGGCCAACGCAATACCCACCACGCCCAACAACCATTGACGACGAACTTTCGCAAACATCATAAACACCCCTGTATGTTGTTTATCTTTTTTGATATCAGCACTTTAACAGTGCAACCGCCCGCATAAAGGAATATAACCTTATAAATATAGTTCAAAATGGAATAACACGCGGTGTTTACACCTGCGGATGGTAGGCGAACAGCGCCGGTGCACCGCCGGTGTGAACAAACAGGATGGGACCTTCGTCGCGGAAGCGCCGCTGGGCGATGCCGTCGATCAAACCGGCCATCGCTTTGCCGGTGTACACCGGATCCAGCAATACCCCCTCTTGCTGCGCCAGCAACTGCACCGCCGCCATGCCCTCTTCGTTCGGCATGCCGTACTGCGGCGCGAAGTAATCATCCCACAACGCGATCGGCGCCAGTTTGTCAATATTCAGCGAACAGGCCAGGGCTTTCTGGATTTGTTCCACCTTCGGCAACTGATCGATCACGGTGCGCGAGACGGTCACGCCGATCAACTCGGTTTCGGGCAGCAGCTGCTGCAGCCCCACCGCCAGCCCGGCGTGGGTGCCGGCGCTGCCGGACGCCACCACCACCGAACTGAACGCCACGTTGCTGCGTTGGCTCTGTTCGGCGATTTCCAATGCGCACTGCACGTATCCCAGCGCGCCCAGCGCATTGGAGCCGCCCACCGGCACCACGTAAGGCCGGAAGCCCTGCGCCTCGAGGCGCGTCGCCAGTTCCGCCAGTTGCTGCTGCGGATCGTGCAGCGCTTCGCACATTACCACTTCGGCGTTGAACAGGCCGAGCAACAGACGGTTGCCGTTGGTCAGGTAGTTTTCCGCGCGGGTATCGATCGGGTTTTCCAGCAACGCGACGCAGTGCAGGCCCAGTTTCGCCGCCACCGCCGCCGTCTGGCGCACGTGATTGGATTGAATAGCGCCGGCGGTGACCAGCGTATCGGCACCTTGCCGCAGCGCATCGGCGGCCAAAAACTCAAGCTTTCTCAGCTTGTTGCCGCCCATCGCCATAGGCGTGACATCGTCACGTTTGAGGTAAATTTCACGGCCGAGGTAATCGGAGAGACGGGACAGTTTTTCCAGCGGTGTGGCGACGCCAACCAGATCCAGACGCGGAAATTGCGCCAGTTGTTGTTGCAGGTTCACTACTTCCCCCCAGGGAATCGAATATCAACATCTGATAACCGATAGATTTAGCAGATGTGAACTGAATAATCATCCTTTATCACGGGGGAAACAGCAGACCCCGGCCCAGCGGCCGGGGAAAGTCTCAGTAGCTGCGCTGCCAGGCGAGATACTGATCGTACTTGCGCAGCGCAATGCGGTAGTTGTTGTGTGCCGCGGTAGGCAGATCGTCGATGATGCGCTGATGACTGGCGCTGTTGGCGAATTTGTCCGCCGGGTAATTCCGCGCCACCAGCATTTCATCCAGCCGGCGCAGCCGCACCACGTACTCGCGAATGGTGCTGTGACTCATCTCGGTCTGTTCGAACAGATACTGCTTGAACGCCATAATGTCGAAATAACTCGGGTGGCTGTTGCAGGAAATCTCGCTGCAAAAGCGGCACAGCGCGGTCAGCTCGTGCTGCACGTTTTGCCAGACCGCATCGTCGATCGGCTGATCCATGCGCGCGATGGCTTCTTTATTGATTATCTTGCCGCGAAACACCAGCGCCATGCGGTCCAACAGTTTGCCGCACTGGGAGCAATGGGTCTGGCTGTGCTTGTAATCTTTCAGGTAACGGCTAAGCGGCCGTTTCTTCAACAGTATTCCTGGCATAAGGGGCAGTCCGATTGTCGCATGAGTCATCGAGTTGGGGGCGGCGCTCCGCCGTCAGGTATCGTTCGCCAGCCGCGCGCGCAGCCGTTTGATCGCCTGACTGTGCAGTTGGCTGACGCGGGATTCCCCCACGTCCAGCACGGCGCCGATCTCTTTGAGATTCAACTCTTCCTGGTAATACAGCGTCAGCACCATTTTTTCGCGCTCCGGCAACGCCTCGATGGCGTCGATCACCCGCTGGCGCAGGCTGCCTTCCAACAGGTGATGCAGCGGGTTGGCCTCCTCATGCCCTTCCAGCATCGGTTCCGCGTTCTCGCCATGCTCCTCGCGCCATTCGTCGTAGGAGAAAAGCTGGCTGTTATTGGTGTCCAACAGAATTTGACGGTACTCATCCAGCGAGATGTTCAGCGTCTGCGCCACTTCCGTCTCGCTCGCCGGGCGGCCGTAACGCTGTTCCAGTTGCCGCATCACCTGCGCGACCTCGCGCGCGTGGCGCCGCACGCTGCGCGGCACCCAGTCGCGGCTGCGCAACTCGTCGAGCATCGCGCCGCGAATGCGCTGCACCGCATAGGTGGTAAAGGCGGTTCCCTGTAGGGCGTCATAACGCTCAACGGCGTTTAATAGCCCGATTCCCCCGGCCTGCAACAGGTCGTCAAGCTCCACGCTGGCGGGCAGCCTGACCTGCAGGCGCAACGCCTCGTGGCGCACTAACGGCACGTAGCGCAACCAGAGAGAATTTTTGTCCATCACGCCTTCGGCGGTATACAGATCGCTCACTATGTCTTAAACCTGCGGATAAGAGAGTCAGCGCTATTATGCGTAGGGGGCAGGATGCCAATCGGCTGAACAGTCGCACAAAACGGGCTTTATTTGCGCCATGTAATAACCGCGCGGTGCGCGAGCATAAAAAAACCCCGCCGAAGCGGGGTTTCTTTGCGACAGTTAATCGGGAGAGACGATTAACGCAGCAGGGACAGGACGTTCTGAGTAGACTGGTTAGCCTGTGCCAGAACAGAGGTGCCAGCCTGTTGCAGGATGTTGGCGCGGCTCATGTTGGACACTTCGGTCGCGTAGTCAGCATCCTGAATACGGGACTGAGAAGCGGACAGGTTGTTCACGGTGCTGTTCAGGTTGTTGATAACAGAATCGAAACGGTTCTGTACCGCACCCAGGGAAGAACGCAGGCCGTCAACCTGTGCCAGCGCTTTGTCCAGGGTATCCAGTGGGTTTTTCATGGTTACGGCAGTACCTTCAGCCACTTTACCGTCTTTATCTACAGTGGCTGCTGCGTAGGTTTTAGCACCGGTAGTTTTGTCGGTAGTTTCAACGAACATCGCATCTTTACCGGTGGCATCCTTACCAGAAATCAGTACTTTACCATCGGCCAGACCGCTTTTCGCAGTGGCAGCATCGTAAACAACGTCTTCACCGGTAGCAGCTTTGATGTGAGCGCCGGTAGCAATCGCGGAACCCGCAGTAGGGCCTTTAGTAGTAACGTCGAAGCCATCCAGACCCAGTTTAGTGGAGTCGATTTTCTGCAGGTCGATATCGATGGTTTCACCGTCGTTAGCGCCAACCTGGATAGTCAGTTTCTGATCGCTGCTCAGCACTTTCACGCCGTTGAAATCAGTCTGCTCGGAGATACGGTTGATTTCCGACATGCGCTGAGTGATTTCGTCCTGGATGGATTTCAGGTCGCTGGAAGAGTTGGAACCGTTCTGCGCCTGTACGGTCAGACGACGGATGTTCTGCAGGTTGTCGTTAACTTCGTTCAGTGCGCCTTCAGTGGTCTGCGCCAGAGAGATACCGTCGTTGGCGTTGCGGGAAGCCTGAGTCAGGCCTTTGATGTTCGCGGTGAAACGGTTGGAGATCGCCTGACCCGCAGCATCGTCTTTCGCGCTGTTGATACGCAGACCGGAAGACAGACGCTCAATCGCAGTGCCCAGAGAAGACTGAGATTTGTTCAGGTTGTTCTGCGCCATCAGAGACAGGCTGTTAGTGTTGATTACTTGTGCCATTGTTTGCTTTCCTTACGAGTCAGTTGCGTTCTTCGCAACACGGTTAAAAGGTTCGGGCTTGTTTGCCCACGGCGTCAACCACCGTCCCCTCAGGTATCGGCCCTCCCCTAACAACCTTTAGCAATTTTTTAAAATTTTTTGCGCCCGTTGCAATGGCGGAAATAACGCGCTTTTTCCCTCCTCTATTGCGCCATCGGTTTTTTGTTTTTTTCGGTAAACTTTTTCACCACTGGGCCGATAACGCGTAAAGCGAATAAAGTCATCATCAAGGAGAATTACTCATGGCAACGATCAGTTCATTAGGTCTCGGCTCAGGACTCGACCTCAATGGCTTGCTGGATAAGCTGACCAAAGCGGAACAACAGCGCCTGACCCCTTACACCACCAAGCAATCCAGCTACAACGCCCAGCTGACCGGTTACGGCACGTTGAAAGGCGCGCTGGAAAAATTCGACAATCTCAGCAAAGAGATGGCGAAAGAAGATTTCTTCAAGGCCACCACCGCCACCGAACACGACGCCTTCAAGATCACCACCAACGCCAAGGCGGTGCCGGGCAACTATGTGGTGGAAGTGAACAAACTGGCGCAGGCGCAAACCCTGACCACCCAGGCGAAAGTCAGCGACCAGGGCGCTAAGTTAGGCGCTGAAGGCGTGACAGACCGCTCCCTGACCATCACCGCCGGCAACCCGCCGAAAGAAACCAAAATCCCGCTGAGCGACGATCAAACCTCGCTGGTTGAGCTGCGCGACGCCATCAACGGCGCCAAAGCCGGCGTCACCGCCAGCATCATGCGCGTCGGCGACAACGACTATCAGTTAGCGGTCAGCTCCTCCACCACCGGCGAAAACAACAAGATTTCTCTGCAGGTCGATAACGACGACCAACTGGGCGATATCCTGAACTACAACGCCACCCGCGGCACCGGCACCGCCATGAAGCAGACGGTCGCGCCGCAGGATGCGGAGCTGACGGTGAACGGCACCGCTATCAAGCGCAGCACCAACTCGATCAGCGATGCCCTGCAAGGCGTCACCATCGATCTGAAAACCAAAACCAAAACCGATGAACCGCAACACCTGGTGATCAGCACCAACACCGCCGGCACCACCGACAAGATCAAAGAGTGGGTCGACAGCTATAACTCGCTGCTGGACACCTTCAACGCGTTGTCCAAGTTCACCCCGGTGAAAACCGGCGAAGCGCCAAACCCAACCAACGGCCCGCTGCTGGGCGACAACACCCTGCGCGGCATTCAGTCGTCGATCAAAAGCGCGCTGAGCGCTGCCCAGGACAACCCGGAGTTAAAAGGCCTGGGCAACCTCGGCATTTCCACCAACACCAAAACCGGCAAGCTGGAAATCGACAGCGCCAAGCTGAAGAAAGCGATGGATGAGAAGCCGGATCAGGTCAGCAACTTCTTCGTCGGTAACGGCAAAGATACCGGCATGGCCACCGAGATCCACAACGAGATCCAGAGCTACATCAAATCCGGCGGCATCTTCGAG